>NZ_WFLL01000061.1:0-28308 GCF_009208755.1 Janthinobacterium sp. FT14W
GCCGGCCTCTCCGCGGCGCAGGCCGGCATCACGGTGGCGGCCTACAACAGCGGCTCGCCGGCCGCCGCCGCGCAAGTGATCGCCTTCGGCTGGATCAAGCCCGACGTGCAGGCCAAGGGCGCGGCCTCGAGCTTTGTCGCCGCCTCCGGCCAGCAGGCGGCGCTGGCGCCATTCTTCACGCGCTTCCTGCTCAATTGCGACCAGTGGGATGGCTACAACAGCGAACGCAAGAACCTGATGGCGCACCTGAAGACGAACGCCATCGGCAACGTGGTGGCGATCACGGGCGATATCCACTCCTTCTTTGCCGGTACCGTGAGCGACGATTTCGATGCGGCCGGCGGCGGCACGCCCGTCATGGTGGACCTGGTGTCGGCCGGCGTCAGTTCCGACTCCTTCTTCAGCTACCTGAAGTCGGCGGCCGGCACGATGGGCGATATCGGCACCCTCGTCAGCTATCCGCTGGCCCTCCCCGTCACGGGCGTGGGCACGGTCAACCTCGACGTCAACCTGCTCGACTACACCATGGGCAAGGCCGTGCCGACCGTCGACAGCCTGCTGGAGCAGTTGCGCGTGCAGCTGCGCGGTGCGCTGGCCGCCAAGGGCGTGCCGGAAGCGCAGCTGGACGCCACGGTCGCGGCCGTGCAGGCCGGCTTGAAAGCGAGCACTGACTTCAGCGTAACCCTGCTGGGCCTGGCACAGCAATTGTCCGGCCTGGGCAACAACCCGTGGATCAAGCATCTGAACACGGATGCGCAGGGCTACACGGTGGTCACTTTGACACCGGGCAAGCTGGTGGCGCAGTTCAAGCAGGTGAACAAGCTGGTCGGCACGGCGGCGCCATCGAACGTGATTGCGCGCGTGACGACGGCCACCGTGACGGCGGGCGCGGCGGCGGTGGCGGTGTCCTAAAGGCCGGCCTGCTGGGGTCAGACCCTCAATACGGCTAGCTCTGAGGCTTGCGCTGCCGCCCGAGGGGGTCTGACCCCGGCTTTTGCCTTACAATCTGGAGATGAGCTCCAGTTCCCCGCAAGCATCTCCTCCCCCGATTCCCCGTTCCGTCTACCTTGGTGGCCTGGCCATCGCCGTGGGCGGGGCGGTGCTGTTTTCCACCAAGGCCATCGTTGCCAAGCTGCTGTACCGCTACCAGATCGACGCCGTCACCCTGATCGCCTTCAGGATGATCTTCTCGCTGCCCGTGTTTGCCGTCATCGCCTGGTGGAAGATGCGCACGGAGCCGCCCCTGTCGGTCAGCGACCGCTGGCGCCTGGTGGGGCTGGGACTGGTCGGCTATTACCTGTCCAGCTACCTGGATTTTCTTGGACTGCAATACATTTCCGTGGGCCTGGAGCGGCTGATTCTGTTCCTCACGCCCACCTTCGTGCTCCTGATTACCACCGTGTACTTCAAGCAGCGCATCAGCCGCATGCAGTGGCTGGCCTTGCTGACCTCGTATTGCGGCATCGTGCTGGTCTTCGTGCACGACTTGCAGGGCGGCGCCAGCAATGTGGCGCTGGGCTCCACCCTGGTGCTGGGTTCGGCCTGTTCCTACGCCGTCTACCTGCTGGGCTCGGGAGAGTTGGTGAAGCGCATCGGTTCGATGCGGCTTGTTTCCTATGCCATGTGCGTGGCCAGTTTTGCCTGCATCGCTCAATTTTTCATCCTGCGCCCCGTCGAATTGCTGATCCAGCCCATGCCCGTGTATGGCTTGTCTTTGCTGAACGGCATCTTTTGCACGGTGATGCCCGTCTTCATGACGATGATCGCCGTCGAGCGCATCGGCGCGCCCGTCGCTTCGCAGGCGGGCATGATCGGCCCCGTATCGACCCTGTTCCTGGGCGCCATGATCCTCGATGAACCGATCACCAACTGGCAACTGGCCGGTACCAGCCTGGTCCTGGCCGGTATTTATTTGCTGTCGAAAAAGAAATAATTCCTCCACTCACTGAAATGGTCCTCACCATGAAAACACGCATCGCCTTGATTGCCCACGACAAGAAAAAAGATGACATGATTACCCTGGCGGGCGAATACCTGGACTTTCTCAAGGGCTGCGAACTGTCGGCCACGGGCACCACGGGCGGCCGTCTGATCAATGAACTGGGCCTGGCCGTCGAGCGCAAGCATTCGGGCCCGTTCGGCGGCGACTTGCAGATCGGCGCCCTGCTGGTGGAAGGCTTGATCGATTGCGTGATCTTCCTGCGCGACCCGATGACGCCGCAGCCGCACGAGCCGGACATCAATGCCCTGGTGCGCGCCTGCGACGTGCACAACGTGGCGTGCGCAACGAATCTGTCGTCGGCGCACCTGGTGCTGTCGCAGCTGCAGGCGCGCGCCCAGGCCGCCGCCTGACGTTTTTTCCGATTCTTCTTCAAGGAGCATATTGTGAGCGCAACGATTACCACCAAAGCCATCCGCGTACAGCGCGTGGGCGGCCCGGACGTGATGGAATATGTGGACGTGGAACTGCCGCCGCCCGGTCCCGGCGAAGCGCGCGTGAAACACGAGGCCATCGGCCTCAATTTCATCGACGTGTATTTCCGCACGGGCCTGTACCCGCAGCCGCTGCCCAACGGCCTGGGCGTCGAGGGCGCGGGCATCGTCGAGGCGGTGGGCGAGGGCGTCACGGAAGTCAAGGTGGGCGACCGCGTGGCCTACGCGGCGCGCATCAATGGCGCGTATGCGCAGCAGCGCAACTTGCCGGCGGCCCTGCTGCTGGTGCTGCCCGAGCGCATCGGTTTCGATACGGCCGCCGCCATGATGCTGCAGGGCTTGACGGTGCAATACCTGTTCCACCGCACGGTGGCCCTGAAGGCGGGCGACACGGTGCTGTTCCATGCGGCCGCGGGCGGCGTGGGCCTGATCGCCTGCCAGTGGGCGAAAGTGCTGGGCGTGAACCTGATCGGCACGGCCGGTTCCGATGAAAAGGCGGCGCTGGCCAAGGCGCATGGCGCCGCCCACGTCATCAACTACAACACGGAAAACTTCGTCGAGCGCGTGCGCGAGATCACGGGCGGCAAGGGCGTCTCCGTGGTGTACGATTCCATCGGCAAGGATACGTTTACGGGTTCGCTCGACTGCCTGGCGCCGCTGGGCATGATGGTCAGCTTCGGCAACGCTTCCGGTCCCGTGCCGGCCTTCACCCTCGGCGAACTGGCGTCGCGCGGTTCGCTCTTCATCACGCGTCCGGCCCTGTTCAGCTATGCCTCGAACCGCGCGAACCTGGAAGAGATGGCCGCCTCGCTGTTCGGCGTCGTCAGCAGCGGCGAAGTCAAAATCGAGATCAACCAGCGCTACAGCCTGGCCCATATCGCCCAGGCGCACACGGACCTGGAAGGGCGCAAGACCACCGGTTCGACCATCATCGTGCCATGAGCGGCGCGGGCGAAGAAGACGGCGCACCGAAGTTCGGCCGCCTGCTGATCGTGCTGCTACTGGCCGTGGCCCTGATCGGCGCGCTCACTTTTGCCGCCGAGGCCTATTATTCTTAGGTGAAAAAAAACCGGCTTGCGCATCGCTGCACAAGCCGGTTTTTTCAGCGCATCGGATACTCGCCGCGCGCTCCCTTATTCCACCTTGACTTCCACCTTGCGCGGCACGCCGCTCTGGCCGGGGAAGTCGGCAAAGGCGCTGGCTACCATGGCGGGCATCACGTGCGACGTGGCGCGCTTGTTGCTGGTCGATTGCACGGTCACGTCGTACAGTTTCTTGCCGTTGCGGTCATTGATCGTCACGCGCAATTCGCGCTCGTATTTATGGCGCACGCTTTCTTCCATTTCCAGGGGGCCGTACCAGTAGGGGTTGTAGCCGAAGCGGCCATAGCCTGGCCATGCGCCGTAGCGGTAGCCGTAGCGGCCAGGCCAGTAGCCGGGACCGTACCAGAATGGGTCGGTGGCCTGCAGCACGCGCTCAGGATAGTCGACGGTCGAAAAATTCATGGACACGCGCAAGTTGGCGGCCGCAGGGCCGGAAGCTTCGCCGAAGCCGTGTTTTGCCAGTTCCGCGCGCACCAGGTTCTGGTAGCTGCGGTATTCGAGCGTATCGTTTTCCGCCACGGGCGCTTCAAAGACATACGATTTGTCCTGCAATTGCGCAGGCCACTCATGGAAGACGGTGACATCGCTGCGTATGGTAGTGGCGCAGCCGGTCAGCAACACGGTCAATGCGGCCATCATGATGGTGAGATATCGTTTCATTGCATGATCTCCTGATATTCGCTGCAATTCATTGTTGGTAGACGCAATTCATCGCCTAGTATTATAAGAATAGTTCTATTTGTTTCCATACATTATTACAGAATGTTACCTGGCGTGTCGGCGTGTAAGGGAATCCAACATTCCTGGCGCGAATCGGCGCAAATGGCGGGCGAATCGGTCCTTTCCCTGCCCGGTGTTGGTAAAATAGGCTTTTGCCTCCGCTCCCACCCAAATCCCTATGCGCACAGACAGCCCTCAGACGATTTACCGCAAAGATTACACGCCGCCCAGCTTCCTGGTCGACAGCGTCGAACTTGGTTTCGATCTCGATCCCGCCCGCACAGTGGTGGCGAGCCGGATGCGCATGCGCCACAACCCGGCCGGCACCAGCCGCAGCATCGAATTGCATGGCGAACACATTGAACTGGTGCAAGTACGCCTGAACGGCAAGCTGCTCAAACCGACGCAGTACACGCTGACGGCCAGCATGCTGACCATACCGAAGGCGCCGGACGACGTGCTGCTCGATATCGAGACCGTGCTGGCGCCGCAGGACAATACCTCGCTGTCCGGCCTGTACGTGTCGAACCATAACTTCTTCACGCAGTGCGAAGCGGAGGGCTTCCGCCGCATCACCTTCTTCCCGGACCGCCCGGACGTGATGGCCAAGTACACGGTCATGCTGCGCGCCGACAAGCAGCAATATCCGGTGCTGCTATCGAACGGCAACCTGATCGAAGAGGGCGACCTGGGCGACGGGCGCCATTACGCCAAGTGGGAAGACCCGTTCAAGAAGCCATCGTACCTGTTTGCCCTGGTGGCGGCGCGCCTGGTGTGCCAGGAAGAGCGCTACACGCTCAAGTCCGGCCGCGAAGTGCTGCTGCAGGTATGGGTGGAGGACGGCAACCTCGATAAGACCGACTACGCCATGCAGTCGCTGAAAAACTCGATCCGCTGGGACGAGGAGCGCTTTGGCCTGGAGCTGGACCTGGACCGCTTCATGATCGTCGCCGTGGGCGACTTCAACATGGGCGCCATGGAAAACAAGGGCCTGAACATCTTCAATACCAAGTATGTGCTGGCCAATCCGCGCGTGGCGACCGACGTCGATTACGCGGGCATCGAGGCGGTGGTGGGCCACGAGTACTTCCATAACTGGACGGGCAACCGCGTGACTTGCCGCGACTGGTTCCAGCTGTCGCTGAAGGAAGGCTTGACGGTCTTCCGCGACCAGGAATTCTCGGCCGACATGATCGGCACGGACACGGGCCGCGCCGTCACGCGCATCGACCAGGTGCGCACCTTGCGCCAGGCGCAGTTCCCGGAAGACGCGGGCCCGATGGCGCATCCCGTGCGTCCCGATTCCTTCGTCGAGATCAATAACTTTTATACGGTCACGATCTACGAAAAGGGCGCCGAAGTGGTGCGCATGTACCAGACCCTGGTGGGCCGCGACGGCTTTCGCAAGGGCATGGACCTGTACTTCGAGCGCCACGATGGCCAGGCCGTGCAGTGCGACGACTTCCGCGCCGCCATGGCCGATGCGAATGGCCGCGATTTCACGCAATTCGAGCGCTGGTACAGCCAGGCCGGCACGCCGGTGGTGAAAGCATCCACGCGCTACGATGCGGCCAGCCAGACGTTCGAGCTGACCCTGGCGCAAAGCTGCCCCGCCACGCCGGGCCAGCCGAAGAAACTGCCTTTCCACATTCCCGTCACCGTCGGCCTGCTGGCAGCCGATGGCCGCGACATGCCGCTGCACGTCGATGGCGTCGTGTCGGACGGCGCCACCAGCGTCGTGCTGGAACTGACGCAAGCGGCGCAGACCTTCCGTTTCACGCACGTGGCGCAATTGCCCGTGCCGTCGCTGCTGCGCGATTTTTCCGCGCCCGTGGTGCTGGAATACGACTACAGCGACGATCAGCTGCTGCACCTGTTCCGCCATGACAGCGACCCCGTCAACCGCTGGGAGGCGGGCCAGCGCCTGGCCATGGAGCGCCTGCTGAAACTCACCGCCGCCGTCGCCGCCGGCGAGCCCCTGCTGCTGGACGACACCTTCATCGCCGCGCAGCGCGCCCTGCTGGCCGATGAAACGCTCGATGCGGCCTTCCGTGAACTGGCCCTGATCCTGCCGTCGGAAACCATCATCGCCGAGCGCATGGCGCAAGTCGATCCGCAGGCGATCCATGCGGCGCGCCAGTTCATGCGCCGCACCATTGCGGCAGCCCTGAAGCCCGAATTGCTGGCGCAGTACCACGCCAGCCAGACGCCGGGCGAGTACAGCCCCGACGCCCTGTCGGCCGGCAAGCGGGCGCTGAAAAACCTGGCCCTGTCCTATCTGCTGATCGCGCCGGGCGAGCAGGAGCTGGCCCTGGCGCAGCAGCAGTTCGACAGCGCCGGCAACATGACGGACCGCGCGGCCGCCCTGGGGGCCCTGATCCATTCGGGTTCCGCCGCGCACGCGCAGGCCGCGCTGGCCAGTTTCCATGCCGACTTCGAGAACGAGGCGCTGGTGGTCGACAAGTGGTTCGCCATGCAGGCGGCCGCCCCCGCGACCGATGTGCAGGCCGTGCGCCAGCTGATGACGCATCCCGCCTTCACCCTGAAAAACCCGAACCGCGCGCGCAGCCTGATCTTCAATTTCACGAATGGCAATCCGTCGCAGTTCCATGCGGCTGACGGCAGCGGCTACGCCTTCTGGGCCGAGCAGGTCATCGCGCTCGACGCCCTGAACCCGCAAGTGGCGGCGCGCCTGGCGCGCTCCATGGACCGCTGGCGCCGTTACGTGCCCGCGCTGCAAGGCCACATGCGCGACGCGCTGGAAAAGGTCGCTGGCCAGGCCAGCTTGTCGAATGACGTGATGGAAGTGATCAGCAAGGCGCTGGCCAACTAGGCGCAGATTATTTACACCCCCAGGCAGAGACTGGGGTAATGGTTAGTCATTACAACAAAAGGGAATCATGAAACGCATCAGTCTTACGCAATACCTGGTTGAAGAGCAGCGCTCGAACAACAGCATTCCGGCCGAACTGCGCCTGCTGATCGAAGTCGTCGCGCGCGCTTGCAAGACCATCAGCCACGCCGTCAGCAAGGGCGCGCTGGGCGAGGTGCTGGGCACGGCCGACACGGAAAACGTGCAGGGCGAAGTACAGAAAAAGCTCGACATCATCTCCAACGAGATCCTGCTGGAGGCGAACGAATGGGGCGGCCACCTGGCGGCCATGGCGTCGGAAGAGATGGAATCGATCCACCCGATCCCGAACCGCTATCCGAAGGGCGAATACATGCTGCTGTTCGACCCACTCGATGGCTCGTCGAACATCGACGTCAACGTCTCGATCGGCACCATCTTCTCCGTGCTGAAGGCGCCGGAAGGCATGGGCGAGCCGACGGAGCAGGACTTCATGCAGGCAGGCGCCAAGCAAGTGGCGGCCGGCTACGCCGTGTACGGCCCGCAGACCAT
This sequence comes from Janthinobacterium sp. FT14W, assembly GCF_009208755.1. NCBI lineage: Bacteria > Pseudomonadati > Pseudomonadota > Betaproteobacteria > Burkholderiales > Oxalobacteraceae > Janthinobacterium > Janthinobacterium sp. FT14W. Next base: position 7,660 of record NZ_WFLL01000061.1, read on the forward strand.
GCTGGTGCTGACCTTCGGCAATGGCGTGAACTGCTTCACCCTGGACCGCGAGATGGGTTCGTGGGTCCTCACGCAAAGCAATATGCAGATTCCGCCGACGACCAAGGAATTTGCCATCAATATGTCGAACGCGCGCCACTGGCATCCGCCCGTCAAGCGCTACGTGGACGAACTGCTGGCCGGCGACACGGGCCCGCGCGGCACCAATTTCAACATGCGCTGGATCGCCTCGATGGTGGCCGACGTGCACCGCATCCTGAACCGCGGCGGCATCTTCATGTACCCGGCCGACCTGCGCGACACGTCGATGCCGGGCAAGCTGCGCCTGATGTACGAAGCGAACCCGATGGCCTTCATCGTCGAACAGGCCGGCGGCGCCGCCACCGACGGCCAGCAGCGCATCATGGACATCACCCCGCACAAGCTGCACCAGCGCGTGCCCGTGTTCCTGGGCTCGAAAGATGAAGTGGCCCGCGTGACGGCCTACCACGCGGAGTAAAAACCGCACTTTTTCCACGATTTTCAGCGGCCCGCAGCCGGGCCGCTAAAAAAAATGAAAAAAGATCGCGTTGACACTAGCAAATTTTGTGCATTGTTTGTAGAATGTGGGTCTTCGCCGTTGTAGCTCAGTTGGTAGAGCAGCACATTCGTAATGTGAAGGTCGCCAGTTCGATTCCGGCCAACGGCACCAAGTTTCATCAGAAAACCCGCTTACTTGCAAAAGTCAGCGGGTTTTTTGTTGTCTGTCGCATTCCCGGCTTCAGATCCACTGATCGTTTTCCACCGTGCGTTCGCTCGCCTCGCCGTCGCCCGTGTTGACCACGTCGCGCGGCTCGATCAGCAGCAGGCTGGTCTCGGCAAGCGCGCATGGCTTGTGTTCCACGCCGCTGGGCACCACCGCCATCTGGCCGGCACGCAGCACGATGGCCTGTCCTTCCGCGTAGGCAGGGCCGCGCAGGTCGATGCGCAATTCACCTTTCAGCACGATGAAGGTTTCGTCCGTATCGGCGTGCCGGTGCCACTGGAATTCACCCAGTACCTTGACGACCTTGAATTGATAGTCATTCATTTCGGCGATGACGCGCGGCTGCCAGTGCCCGTCGATCAGGGCGACCTTGCCCGCCAGGTCGATGGACTGGCCCTGGCCGCGCGTGGTGATGGTATTGATGGTGGTGCTGGACATGCTGTGCTCCGTTCAAGTGGCGATGCAGCCAGAATACGCATGCACTTGCCGACCGTATTGAACGATCGTGGGTGTTTTCAGGCCTTGCCGCTGCCGCCGGCGAAACGCAGCCAGCGGCCGGGCGTCAGGCCATGGGTTTTCAGGAAATGCCGCGTCATGTGGCTCTGATCGGCGAAGCCCGCGGCCATGGCGGCGGAGGCGAGCGTGGCGCCAGCCAGCAGTAGGCGCCGCACCATCTCCAGGCGCCGCATCGTCAGATAGCGGTACGGGCTGGTGCCATAGAAGACGCGAAAGTCGTGCGACAGGCTCCAGCGGTCGCGGCCCGTTGCCGCCTCAAGTTCCGCCAGGGTGACGGCCTGCGTGCAGTGGGCCTGCAAGTAGTCGCGCGCGCGCCGCGCCGCCAGGAAGTCGCCTCTCGGGCGCTGTGCCGGCGTGCCGGCCACCGCCGCCAGCGCATGCGCCAGTTCGGCCAGCGCATCGCTCTGTTCCAGTGCTTCCAATGGGTGGCCGTCGCGCGGCAGCAAGGCGGAGGTGGCCGCCGCCAGGCGGGGATCGGTCGACACGCCGCCTTCGATAAAGGGTAGCGCGCGTCCGCCCAGCACGTCCTGGAACAACGCCGGTTCGATATACAGCATGCGGTAACGGAAGCCGGCGTCGGTACCCGCCTGGCCATCGTGCGCCTCGTCGGGATGCAGGATCATGGTATTGCCGGGCAGGCTGTCGCGCTGGCCACGGCGGTAGCTGAAACGCTGCACGCCCGCCAGCGTGCGACCGATGGCGTAGGTGTCATGGCGGTGCATGGCATAGGCCTTGCCCTTGAACCACGCCTCGATGCGCTCGACCCCTTGTACCGGCGCGTCGCACTTGACCCAGTCGCTGCGCGGCGGCGCTGATGTTCGCTGCATGGTGCTGGTCACTGGATATCCGCGCTGGTTGCCAAATATCGACTGTACCCGCCGCGCGCGGGGCTGTCCATGAAAACCGCCGGATCAGAAATTGTGCCGAATTCCCAGCGCCACGCCCGACAAGGTGGCGCCCTTTGTTGCAGCGTCGCCTACCAGGCTGTTGATGGCAAAGTCGGCGATGCCGTTGCGGCCGTTGGCCAGGCGCGTGTAGTAGACGTACAGGCTGCTGCGTTTCGACAGCTGGTAGTCGTAGCCGAGGGTAGCGTGGGTGGCACCCGTGCCTGCTCCCGCGCGCACCGTGCCGATGGTTTCCAGCGCGCCGCCGCTGGCGCTTTGCGCATGGGCCAGGCCGAAACGCAAGCCATGGCGGCCGAACTGGCGCGTGGCGGAAAAGTAGGCTGCGCGGCGGCGCAGCCCGCCCGTGGTCGTCGCATAGCGCAGGCTTTCCAGCACCAGCGCCAGTTGCGTGGCGCTGTCGACACGCCAGGCGAGCGCCAGCTTGCTGCCATGGTCGGTCAGCCCCCGTCCCTGGTAGCCGTGGTGTGCTTCCTGCGCCAGGGTGGCGTACAGGGCGCCGCCGTCGTAAAGCAGGGCGGCCGAGGCCAGGGACGGCCGCGCGCCGCTGGCGGGCCGCTCTTCCGCCATGCCGCGCGCCACGCGCACCGACCAGCCCTGCCACTGCGGCGTCCAGTAATGCACGCTGTTCTGCTGGCGCCGGTCGAAGGAATACGTGTTGCTGGTATGGCTTTCGCTGGCGCCGGCGCCGTTGCCCATCAGGCTCATGTAGCCGGCCGTGGTGGGGTAGTACGGGTCGAGCGCGGAGGTGGCGCTGTTGTAGGGCAGGGTCCAGTTGCCGCCAAACAGCGTGCCCCACGGGCCGGCAATGCCGACACGCGTGTCGCGCGCGGCGATGGACCCTGCGCCCGTGTCGGGCGACAAGGTGCCCTCGACCTGGAACAGTGCCTGCCAGCCGCCGCCCAGGTCTTCGCTGCCGCGAAAGCCGAACACGGAACGGTTGTTGGACAGGCGCTGCACGCTGTCGCCGCTGCCGGAAGAGTGCAGCGCCTCGAGCGCCACGTTCAGGCGGCCGTACAGCTGCACATTTTCTTGTGCCGCGGCGGGCAGGGCCGCCGCCAGCATGAGCGTGCCGGCGGCCAGCAATGGCAATCGCGTCAGCATGGACTCAGAACGCAAAGCAGCTGCACCCCAGCGCGCCCCAGAAGCCGGAATGGCTGGAGACGGGCACAGAACTCTTGCGCGCCACGTCGTGGGCGTGGGCGTGCACGCCGCAGGCGCCCTGGCACTGGTGCTGTTGCATGACGCTGGCCGTTTTCGGCGGCGCGGCGCGGTAGTGGCCGGCCACGTTTTTCACGGGCGACCAGTCCGGCAATACCGGGATGGGAGGCGGCGCCAGTGGCGTAAATTCCGCCTGGCCGTAGACGATCTTGCCGCCGACGATGGTGAGCACCGATTCGATCGACTTGATCGCCTCTTCAGCTATGCTGAAAAAGTCCGCGCTCAGCACGGCCAGGTCGGCCAGCATGCCTTCCTGGATGCGACCCTTCTTGCCTTGCTCGCTGGAGAACCAGGCGCTGCCCGCCGTCCATAGTTCCAGCGCCGTGTCGCGCGACAAGCGGCTGCCCGCGTCGTACAGGCGCAAGCCGCCCACGGTGCGGCCCGATACCAGCCAGTACAGCGCCGTCCATGGGTTGTAGCTGGCGACGCGGGTGGCGTCGGTGCCGCCGCCCACCGGCACGCCCGAGGCAAGCATGCGCGCGATCGGCGGCGTGGCCTTGGCCGCTTCCGCGCCGTAGCGGTCGACAAAATATTCGCCCTGGAAGGCCATGCGGTGCTGGATGGCGATGCCGCCGCCCAGCGCCTTGACCCGGTCGATGTTACGCGGCGTGATGGTTTCGCAGTGGTCGAACATCCAGTGCAGGCCGTCGAACGGGATATCGCGGTTGACCTTTTCAAACACCGTCAGCATGCGGTCGATCGATTCATCGTAGGTCGCGTGCAGGCGGAAGGGCCAGCGCTTGGAGACCAGATGACGCACCACCTTTTCCAGTTCGTCGTCCATGCCGGGCGCCAGGTCGGGGCGCGGCTCGAGGAAATCTTCGAAATCGGCGGCGGAAAACACCAGCATTTCGCCGGCGCCGTTATGGCGGTAGTAATCATCGCCCTGGCCCGGCGTGACCATCTGCGTCCATTTCTCGAAGTCTTCCAGTTCGCGGCCCTTGTTCTGCGTGAACAGGTTGTAGGCGATGCGGATGGTCAGCTGCTCTTTTTGCGCCAGTTCCTCGACCACCGCGTAATCCTCGGGATAATTCTGGAAGCCGCCGCCAGCGTCGATGGCGCTGGTCAGGCCGAGGCGGTTGAGTTCGCGCATGAACTGGCGCGTGGAATTGACTTGCAAGTCGCGCGGCAGGGTTGGCCCCTTGGCCAGGGTGGCATATAAAATCATGGCGTTTGGCCGGGCGATCAGCATGCCGGTGGGGTTGCCGGCAGCGTCGCGCACGATCTCGCCGCCGGGCGGGTTCGGCGTGTTCTTGTCGTAGCCGACCACGCGCAGGGCGGCACGGTTCAGCAGGGCGCGGTCGTACAGGTGCAGGATGAAGACGGGGGTGTCCGGCGCGGCCGCGTTGATTTCATCGAGGCTCGGCATGCGTTTTTCCGCGAACTGGAATTCGTTCCAGCCGCCGACGACGCGCACCCATTGCGGGGTCGGCGTGCGCAGCGCCTGTTCCTTGAGCATGCGCAGGGCGTCGGCCAGCGAGGGCACGCCTTCCCAGCGCAGTTCCAGGTTGTAGTTCAAGCCGCCGCGGATCAGGTGCAGATGCGAGTCGTTCAGGCCGGGAATCACGGTGCGGCCACCCAGGTCGATCACGCGGCTGTCGGGGGCGCGGTGGCGCATGGCGTCTTCAAGATCGCCCACGGCGAGGAATTTGCCGTCGGCGATTGCCACCGCGCTCGCTTGCGGGCACGACTTGTCGACGGTGTGGAAGCAGCCGTTGATCAGTATCAGCGGCGCGGCGGAGGAATGGGTCGGTTCGGTCATGATGCAGCTCCATGGTGGCAATGCGGGGGAGGCCGGGGCGCGGCCAGGATCTGCGGTCAGTGTAGCCCAGGGGCCGGAAGCGGACACGGGCCAAAAGATCAGGTATGGCAGCGCGCCGACTGGTCTAAGGGCGGGTGCGGCGGCGCGCGACATGGATTACCATGCCGGCAGTAGCGGCTGGACATGCGTCCGGATGCATTTTTTATCGCGGTTTACCGCATCGCAGGGAGTTCTCATGGATCAAGCACCACACAGCCGTTTATACGGCACCAGCCTGGGCTTTTTGGCCGGGTATGTCGATACGCTGGGCTTTATCGCCCTGTTCGGCCTGTTTACCGCCCATGTCACGGGCAACTTCGTGCTGATCGGCGCCGCGCTGGCCGAACCGACGCGCATCCCCATCCTGCTGAAAATCCTCGCCTTTCCCGCCTTTATCGCGGGTATCGTCGTCACGCGCCTGATGGTGCTGGCCATCGAGCGCCGCGGCGGTCCGGCGCTGACGCTGGCTTTCCTGCTGCAATGGATCTTGCTGGCCGGTTTCATGGTGTTCGGCGTGCTGGCCGAGCCGGTCGGCAAGGAAGTGGGCACGCTGGCGATGCTCGCCGGCTTGCTGGGCACGGCCGCCATGGGCGTGCACAGCGCCACTAGCCGTCTGCTGCTGGCGCATCTGGCGCCGACCTCCATGATGACGGGGAACGTGACGCAGATCGTGCTCGACACCGTCGACGTGCTGCGCGGCGCGGCCGACGGGGGCACGCGCGCGCGCTGCGGGAAGTTCTTCTGGCCGCTGCTGGCCTTTGCGCTGGGTGCCATCGCTGCCGGCTTTGGTTACCTGGCCTTCGGTTTCGCGGCGCTGGCCGTGCCGCTGGTGCTGCTGGGCGGCCTGATCGTGGTGGAGCTGCGCAGCGGTAGGATCGCCGTGCCCGCGTCCTGACAGCCGCCATGCGCGCCTTCCTGCTGTGGCTGATGTTCATGATGGCCAGTCCTTGCGGGCTGGCCATCGATGCCGCACGCGGCATTCATCAGCTGCAGCACACGCGCTGGACGGCCAGTGAGGGCGCGCCCGACGATATCATCGTCATGGCACAGGGCAATGACGGTTTCCTGTGGCTGGGCACGCATGCGGGCGTGCGCCGTTTCGACGGCTTGCGCTTCGAGCCCGTGCGCGCGCGCCAGGGCAGCTTTCCCGACACGGTGGCGCTGGCGCTCAAGCGCGCCGCCGACGGCGGCATGTGGATAGGCTGGCAAGTGGGCGGCATCAGCCACGTCAAGGATGGCGTGGTGCGCAATTACGCCGAGCCGCAGGGCGTGCAGGCGGGCGCCATCTGGGGCTTTGCCATCGGCGGCGACGGCGCCGTGTGGGCGGCAGGCGTGTCCGGCATCTCGCGCTTCGATGGCCGGCGCTGGCAGGCGATGGGACCGGCGCAGGGCTACACGGCGCAAAAGGCGTCCGCCGTGTTTGCCGACCGCGATGGCCGCATCGCCGTGTTCAGTGAAAACGGCCTGTTCATGTGGCAGGCGACGCAGTCGCGCTTCGCGCCGCCCATCGGCCGGCTTGATCTGCGCGCGCCGCCGCAGCAGGGACCCGACGGCCGCATTTATTTGCTGGAGATGCGCGGCATCCGCATCATCGAGTCGCTGGAACGCTACGAGCAGCTCGATCATCGGTGGATTTACCGCGATACCAGTGGCACCAGCGGCAGCATGCTGGTCGACCGCGCCGGCACCTTGTGGTTCGACAGCCAGTACGGCTTGCATCGCACGCGCAGCGGCGGCGCGCTGGCGCCGGGGCAGCTGGGCATCAGCAGCGACACGGAATCGTTCCTGCCGCGCGATGGCTTGAGCAATGTCCTCGTCGGTTCCATGTGCGACGACAATGAAGGCAATGTCTGGGTTGCCACGTACGGCGGCCTGGACCGTTTCCGCCAGGCCGCGCCCGTGGTCCTGCGCACGCATGCCGCGCCCGGCGTGGCCGAAGTGTTCCGTACCCAGGAAATGCTGGCCGGACCGGCAGGCGCGATGTGGCTGTCGCGCGATGACGTCCTGGGGCCGCTGCTGCTGGCGCGGGCCGACGGCACGGTGCTGCGCGCGCCGCGCCTGGGCCCCGTCAGCGCCATCCTGGAAGCGCCGGGCGGCCTGTGGGTGGCGGCCCGCGCCGGCCTGCAGCAGCTGGCCGGCGAGGATGGGCGCGTACTGCGCACGATCGCCTATCCATCCGGCGCGGCCGCGGTCAAGCGCATGCGCGCCGGCGTGCTCGCGCCCGATGGCAGCATCTGGGGTGTGTTCAGCGGCGCCGGCGTTTTCCAGTACCGCGACGGGACCTGGCGGCGCGAACCGCTGCTGCCCGATGGCGGCGCGAAAGTGCCGCTGGCGCTGCTGGCCGACGCGGCCGGGCGCCTGTGGCTGTCGTATGCCGATGGCAGCGTCGCCATGCTGGAACGGGGGCGGCTGCGCAACTTCGGTCCCGCGCAGGGCCTGGACCTGGGCAAGATTCCCATGCTGATCGAATACCACGGGCAGGTGTGGGCGGGCGGGCAACGTGGCGTGGCGCTGTGGCGCGGCGGCCGCTTCGTCACCCTGGGCAGCGAGCCGGCCAGCGCCACCGAAGGCGTGGTGGGCCTGCTGCGCGCGCGCGACGGCAGCCTGTGGCTCAATCACGGCAGCGGCGCCGCGCACATTCCCGCCGCGGAAGTGGACCTGGCGCTGCGCGACGCCGCCCATGCCATGCGCGCCACCTCGTACGACGCCGTCGACGGCTTGAACGGCAGCATCAGCATGCTGCACAACCGCTCGGTGGCCGAAGCGGACGATGGCAAAATCTGGTTTTCGCGCCAGAGCGCGACGTTCTGGATCGATCCGCGCCAGACGCTTGCTCCCTTGCCGGCGCCACGCGTGGAAATCGGCGCGCTGCTGGCAGACGGCCGGCGCGTCGATCCGCCCGCAAGCGCCGGCCTGCAACTGGCTGCAGGCACGCGCGACGTGCAATTCCATTACAACGCCGCCAGTCTGGGCACGCCGGAGCGTTTGCAGTTCCGCTACCGGCTCGACGGCTACGATACCCAGTGGCAGCAGGCGGGCGGCCGGCGCCTGGCGCAGTACACGGGCCTGGGTCCGGGCAGCTACCGCTTCGAAGTAAGCGCGGCGAATGGCGACGGCGTGGCCAGCACGGTGGCGCAATTGCCGTTCCGCGTGCTGCCCGCCTTTTACCAGACCTGGTGGTTCCGCAGCCTGTGCGCGGCGGCGCTGCTGGCCGCCGCGTATGCTGCCTGCCGCTGGCGGCTGCGCCAGCACGCCGCGCGCCTGCAGGCGCGGATGGAGGCGCAGCAGGCCGAGCGCGAACGCATCGCGCGCGAGCTGCACGATACCCTGCTGCAGGGCACGCAGGCGATGATCCTGCACTTTCATAATGCCAGTATGGCCATCGCCGCGGATCATCCCGCACGCGCCGCCATGCTGCGCGCGCTCGACGACGCCGACCGCATGCTGGGCGAAGGGCGCGACCAGGTGCACGATTTGCGCGCCGGCGACGATGCCGGCGCGCGCTGGAGCGCCATCCTGCGGCGCGAAGGCGAGCGGCTGGCTGCGCAGCACGGCATCGTGTTCCGCTATGCGGAGGAAGGCGAGGCGCGCATGCTGCACGCGCGCGCCGCGCATGAAATCTACCGCATCGCCAGCGAAGCGCTGCGCAATGCCTTCCAGCATGCGCGCGCGCAGGTGGTCGAGGTGACGGTGCGCTACGCGCGCGGCGGCCTCGAACTGGCCGTGCGCGACGATGGCCAGGGCTTGCCGCCGGTGGTCGCGGCGCACGGGCAGATTCCCGGACACTGGGGCATGCCCGGCATGCGCGAGCGCGCCGCCAGACTCGGTGCGCGCCTGTCGGTGGACGGGCGCGACGGGGGCGGCACGCAGTGGCGCCTGCGGGTGCCGGCGCGGCGGGCCTGGTCCCCGCTGCGCCGCTGGTGGCAACGCTGGCGCCGCTCAGGCGTCGAGGATGCCGCGCCGTAGCGCGATGGTGACGGCGTGGGTGCGGTCCCTGGCGCCCAGCTTGGCCAGGATGGTGCTCATGTGCGCCTTGACGGTTTCTTCCTTGATCTGCAGCAGGGCGCCCGTTTCGCGGTTGGAATTGCCTTGCGCGACCTGCTTGAGCACGTCCAGTTCGCGGTTCGACAGTACGTCGCTGCACGCATACAGCGCCAGTTCCGCCTCGATCTCGGGCGTGATGTGGCGCCGCCCCGCGTGCACGTTCTGTATCGCCGCCAGCAATTCGTGGCGCAGCGCGCTTTTCAGCACATAGCCGCACGCGCCCGCGCGGATGGCGCGCAGCACCTGCGTATCGCCCTTATAGGTGGTCAGCACGACGATGCGCGCCTGCGGATGGCGCGCGCGGATGGCGCCGATGGCGTCCAGGCCGCTCATGCGCGGCATCTGCAAATCCATCAGCGTGACATCGGGCAGCAGCGCGTCAAACTGCTGCACCGCCTGCTGGCCATCGGTGGCCTGGCCCACCAGCACCACGCCGGGAAAGGCGCGCAGCAGGGCCGCGATGCCGTCAAGCAGCAACTGGTGGTCGTCGGCGATGAGGACGCGTATCGCTGCCTTATCGCTGCGCATGATGTTGTCTTGCAAAGAGGAGTGATCGATCAAGAGTCGTCGGAACAGGGTGAGCAAAAGGTATTTTACCGCAGCGCCCGCCAGCCTGCAGGGGGCATGGCCCGGGGGAACCTATATTTAGATAGTGGTGCGGGCACGCCGCCAGACATACGATGCAGGGCAGTACCCACTCAACCCTACTTTGCATGGATGACATCATGACCAATCCGAAACTGGAAGTCCTTACCCCCGACAATTGCCAGATCATCTTCATCGACCAGCAGCCGCAGATGGCCTTCGGCGTACAGTCGATGGACCGGCAAGCGCTGAAAAACAATACCGTGGGCCTGGCCAAGGCCGCCAGGGTGTTCAACATCCCCACCATCATCACCACGGTGGAAACGGAAAGCTTCTCCGGCCACACCTATCCGGAACTGCTCGACGTTTTCCCCGGCAAGGATATCCTCGAGCGCAGCTCGATGAATTCGTGGGATGACCAGAAGGTGCGCGACGCGCTGGCCGCCAACGGCAAGAAGAAGGTCGTCGTTTCGGGCCTGTGGACGGAAGTGTGCAACAACAGCTTCGCCCTGTGCGCGATGCTCGAAGGCGACTACGAAATCTACATGGTGGCCGACGCCTCGGGCGGCACCTCGAAGGAAGCGCACGACTACGCCATGCAGCGCATGATACAGGTCGGCGTGGTGCCCGTGACCTGGCAGCAGGTGCTGCTGGAATGGCAACGCGACTGGGCGCACAAGGCAAGCTATGACGCCGTCATGGCCATCGTGCGCGAACATTCGGGCGCCTACGGCATGGGCGTCGACTACGCCTACACGATGGTGCACAAGGCGCCGCAGCGCATCCATGGCGAGCACGCCACCCTGGCGCCGGTGCCGGCCAAGTAAACGCCGCGCGGCTGTGCCATGCGCCGCGCGCCTGACCGCGCGCGGCGTTTTTTTTATCGAAAGGAATGCGCCATGAAGTTATATGTGATTTCGCTGGCCGTGGGTTTGCTGGTCGGCATCATCTACGCCATCTTGCAGGTGCGCTCGCCGGCGCCGCCCGCGATAGCCCTGATCGGCCTGCTGGGCATGCTGATCGGCGAACAGATCGTCCCCAGCGTCAAGCGCCTGATGGCGGGCGAAGCCATCACGGTGGCGTGGCTGCGCAGCGAATGCGTGCCGAAGATCAGCGGTGTGGAAGCGAAGCCAACGCTGGCCAAGGCGGAGCAGCCGAAGGATGACGGCGTCGCCTGACCCCTGTCTGCCGAGCAAGATGCGCTAGAACGCGCCCAGCAAGCCGCGGCGGGCGGCCACCGTGGCCGCCTCGGTGCGGCTTGAGACGTTGAGCTTGGTCAAAATATTATTCACATGAAATTTGACGGTGCCCACCTCGATGCCGGCGCTGCGCGCGATCATCTTGTTGCTCTTGCCCGCAGACAAGTGCAGCAGGATGTCGTGTTCGCGTTTCGACAGGCGGTTCGCCTCGATGCGGCCGGCCTGCTGCGCCGCCAGTTCCGGCGGCAGGTAGTGCCTGCCGGCGGCCACCTGGCCGATGCACTGCGTCAGTTGCAGGAAGCCGGAATCCTTCAGCAGGTAGCCGCGCGCGCCGGCGCGCAGGGCGCGGTGCACATTGTCCTCGCCCTGGTAGGTGGTGAGGATGACGATCTTCGCTTGCGCGTCGTCTGCGCGGATGCGCTCGATCGCCTCGACGCCATGCATTTCTGGCATGTTCAAATCCATCAGCACCACGTCGGGCCGCAATTGCCGATACAGCTCCACGGCGGCGCGGCCCGTGCCGGCCTGGCCCAGCAGGACTAAACCCGGCAGGGAGGCGATCAGCGACGCCAGGCCGGCCAGGATCAGCGGGTGGTCGTCGGCGATCAGCAGCGAGACAGGCGGCGCGGCGTCGTCGTCGCGGGGCAGGGGCGTGTGCATGGTTGTCCTCATGGCGCAGGCAGGGTGAAGTGGAAGACGCTGCCATGGGGCGCGCCGGGCGCATGCCACAGGCGGCCGCCGTGCGCGTCGAGGATGCGGCGGCAGATGGCCAGGCCCATGCCCATGCCGTCCGGCTTGCTGGAATACCCGGCGTGGTACAGGCGCTCGGCCGCCTGCGGCGCGACGCCGGCGCCATTGTCGGCGACGCTGAAATGCTGCGCGCCCCCCTCCAGGCGCGAGGATAGCCGCACCGTGCGCGGCCGGCCGCTGGTGCCCTGCAGGGACTCGATGGCGTTCATCAGCAGGTTCAGGATGACTTGCCGGAATTGCACCGGATCGGCGCGCAGCAGCGGGCGGCCCGGCGCCAGCTGCGTTTGCAGGTGGATGGCGTGGCGTTGCAGTGGCGCGCGCAGCAGCGGCAGCAGCTCCTGCACGGCGTCGTCGGCCGCAAAATGAGCGTGGCTGCCCGGCCCGTTGCAGGCCAGGCCGTGCACGCTGCGCAGCACGGCGCTGGCGTGGCTGCCGGCGCTGGCGACCAGGGCCAGCGCCGCGCGCGCCTCCTCGAGGCGGGGCGGGTCGTGGTCGAGCCAGCGCAAGGCGGCATCGGCATTGAGCGCGATGGCGGCCAGCGGCTGGCGCACTTCGTGCGCGACCGACGCAGCAAGTTCGCCCATGCCGGCCATGCGCTGTGCCTGCGCCAGGCCGGGGTCTTGTTGCTGAGGGAAATAATGCATGCTGGCCATCGCCGTGCTCCTGTCGCTGTCGCGGCGGATGCCGCGTTGCAACAAGTATGCATGGCATCGTCGTCAGGGCACTTATACGAATGGGGGAGGCGGACGGTTTTTTTGCAAGGCAGGGACGGGAAGCACCGCCAGGCGGGCCGGCGATGCGGGAAGCGCAGAACGGTCAGGACTTGATAAAGGCCAGCAGGTCTTCGTTCAGGCGGTCCTTGTGGGTGGCCGGCAAGCCGTGCGGCGCGCCTTCATAGATGACCAGCTTGGCGTGCTTGATGAGCTTGGCAGCCGCCTTGCCGGACGCCTCGATGGGCACGATCTGGTCGTCGCCGCCGTGCACCACCAGGGTCGGCACGGAGATTTTCTTCAGGTCGGCCGTGAAGTCCGTCTCGGAAAACTGCTTGATGCAATCGTAGGCGTTCTTGATGCCGCACTGCATGCCCTGCAGCCAGAAGGTGTCGCGCATGCCTTGCGACACCTTGTTGCCGGGACGGTTGGCGCCGAAGAACGGCACCGTCAGGTCCTTGAAGAATTGCGAACGGTCGGCCAGCACGCCGGCGCGGATGCCGTCGAAGACGGACATCGGCAAGCCGCCCGGATTGGTGTCCGACTTGACCATCTGCGGCGGCACGGCGCCCACCAGCACGGCCTTGGCCACGCGTTTTTCGCCATGGCGGCCGATGTAGCGCGCCACTTCGCCGCCGCCCGTCGAATGGCCGACCAGGGTCGCGCCCTTGATGTCGAGTGCGTCGAGCAGGGTGGCCAGGTCGTCGGCGTAGGTATCCATGTCATTGCCCTGCCATGGCTGGCTGGACAGGCCGTGGCCGCGGCGGTCGTGCGCGATCACGCGGTAGCCGTGGCTGGCCAGGAAAATCATCTGGTCTTCCCAGGCGTCGCCCTGCAATGGCCAGCCGTGGCTGAAGACGACGGGCGTGCCCGTGCCCCAGTCCTTGAAATGGATGACGGTGCCGTCCTTGACGGTGATGCTGTTGACGCTGAGCTTGCCCGGCGCAGCGGCAGCGGCGGCAGGCTTGGCGGCGGCGCTGGCGCCACCGGCGGCCAGGAGGCCCGCGCCGGCGGCCACACCGGCGACGCTGACGAGCAGCTTGCGGCGGGAGTTGACTTCTTCGGCTTCGATTTTCTTCGACATGATGCATTTCCTTCGGGGATAGGGGAGGGAGGCCAGGCATGGCTTGGCATCAGCGAGTCTAGGCCTTCGCGCGCGTGGGCGCCTCTGCCAAAAGACCAGTCGCGCCGAGTCTTGCGCCTGCCTATGATGGTTGGCAGCGGCGCGCCGCGCCGCCTGGCTTTCCACTGGAGCGATCATGAAGAAAAACTGGATGGCGGCGCTGGCCGGCCCCTTCTTGCCCGATGCGGGCTTGCTGTTTGCGCGCGTGACGGGCGCGCTGCTGGTGCTGCACGTGCACGGCTTGCCCAAGCTGCTGCATTTCTCCGAGGAACTGGCGCGCATCGACGATCCGCTGCACCTAGGCCGCGCCGCGACCCTGTACTGCGCCCTGTTCGCAGAACTCCTCTGCCCGCTGCTGATCGCCGCCGGCTTGCTGACGCGCCTGGCCTGCCTGCCCTTGCTGTTCCTGCTGGGCGTGTCGATGCTGCTCGTGCACCCTGACTGGAGCATCGCCGACGGCCAGTTCGGCTGGCTGCTGATCATCGTCTTCGGCACCATCGCCATCAGTGGTGCGGGACGCTATTCGCTCGATGCGCGGTTGCGCGGCTAACTCATATGATCCCCGCCCGCGCCACCAGGCCGGCGGGGATTGTTATTTCCGACAAGCATTTAAGTCTGGCCTACAAGGTGTGGCAGCGCACGGTGGCGCGGGGCGGGCGCGGTTAAGGTGGCGATAACAGCTTGCTGCTGATCCAGAGTTTGATATGGCTCAGCCCGGCAGCGTTTAGCCGCTTCTTTTTCCCGGAAGCGAGGAGAATCATGATTCGATCACGGCATCGAGCATGGTTGAAATTATTCACTGTTAAAGGAAACCATCATGAACGCGATTGAAAAAGCCAGCTCCGATCTGAACGGCACGCTCCAGGATACCCGCCAGGACTTGCACCGCACCATCGACAAGGTGGCTAGCTAGGCCCAGCCCCTGGCCGACAAGGTCGCCACGCGCGCCCATGACGGCGTGGACGTGGTGGGCGACCGCATCGACCAGGTCAGCGATACCGTCGGCAAGGCTTCCGAACGCCTGATGGCGCGCGGCAAGCAATTGGGCGCCGCCTGCCAACGCGCCGGCGAGACGGGCCGCGGCTACGTGCGCGAGCGCCCGGCCGTATCGCTGCTGGTGGCCGTCGCTGCCGGTTATGGCCTGTCGAAATTGCTGGGTTCGCGTAAATCGTAACTAGCCGTCGTTTTACGCGTTCCTGTCGAGTATTTGTCGTGGGCGCCGGTCCGCTTCGCCATCCTGGCGAACGGAGCCGGCGCCCACGCGCACGAGGTAGTCGTAGCAAGCGGTAAGGGGGAAGACATGCGCCTTGTTGTGCCTGACGGGCGTACCTGTTCCCATCATTATTTCATTGCCCTGTTCGTGCGCTGAATGAGGGAGCCGTAGCGTTCTCCCGGGGCAAACTACTCACAGGAGACGTCATGGCTAGCAACAAGAAAACACCGTCCACCGACGGTGCGGGTTCCGTATTGAGCAGCATGTCCGGCCCATCCGAAACGGATCCGCCGCAAAGCCTGGGCAGCGACCACGCCGCGGCCCAGGCGCTGCTGAAAAAAGCCGCCGCAGGCCAGGCGCTGTCGGCCGGCATGCCCGACAATCCGAATCTCGCCGGCCAGTACGGCGAGGCGGCGCGTGCGCCGGCCGAAGGCGTGCACGTGGCGTCGCACGAAGCGCTGGCCACGGCCAGCACGACGGGCGAAACGCTGGCTTCGCCGAAGGTGGGCGACGGCCAGCCGGCCCTGGGCGAGAATGCGCGCAACGCGACGCTCGATGGCGCCCGCGCCGACGACAGCGGCTGCGTGCTGACGACGAACCAGGGCGTGCCCGTGGGCGACAACCAGAATTCGCTGAAGGCGGGCTTGCGCGGCCCCACCCTGATGGAAGACTTTATTTTGCGTGAAAAGCTCACGCATTTCGACCATGAGCGCATTCCCGAGCGCGTCGTGCATGCGCGCGGTTCGGCCGCGCACGGCTACTTCGAATGCTACAAGGAGCAAAGCAAGCACACGCGCGCCGCGCCGTTCGTCAAGGCGGGCAAGCGTACGCCCGTCTTCGTGCGCTTTTCCACGGTGGCCGGCGAACGGGGTTCGACCGATACGGCGCGCGACGTGCGGGGCTTCGCCGTCAAGTTTTATACGGATGAAGGCAACTGGGATCTGGTCGGCAATAACATTCCCGTCTTCTTCATCCAGGATGCGATGAAGTTCCCCGATCTGATCCACGCCGTCAAGCCCGAGCCGAACAGCGGCATCCCGCAGGCGGCCAGCGCGCATGACACCTTCTGGGACTTCGCTTCGCTGTCGCCGGAAATCACGCACATGCTGATGTGGGTGATGTCCGACCGCGCCATCCCGCGCAGCTTCCGCATGATGCAGGGCTTTGGCGTGCACACCTTCCGCCTAGTGAACGCCAAGGGCCAGTCCGTCTTCTGCAAATTCCACTGGTCGCCCATGGCTGGCACGCATTCGCTCGTGTGGGATGAAGCCGTCAAGCTCAGCGGCGCCGATTCCGATTTCCACCGGCGCGACCTGTGGGAAGCCATCGAGTGCGGCGAATACCCCGAATACGAGCTGGCCTTCCAGGTCTTCACGGAAGCGCAGGCGGAGGCCTTCCCCTTCGACGTGCTCGATCCCACCAAGCTGATACCCGAGGAACTCGTACCGTTGGTCCCCGTCGGGAAAATGGTCTTGAACCGCAATCCGGACAATTTTTTCGCCGAGACGGAGCAGGTGGCCTTCTGCACGGCGCACATCGTGCCCGGCATCGATTTCAGCAATGATCCGCTGCTGCAGGGCCGCATCCACTCGTATGTGGACACGCAGATCACGCGCCTGGGCGGCGCCAATTTCCATGAAATCCCCATCAATTCCCCGCTGGCGCCGCTGCACAACAACCAGCGCGACGGCATCCACCGCCAGGCCATCAACCGGGGGCGGGTCGCGTACGAACCCAATTCGCTGGCGGGCGGCTGTCCGTTCCAGGCGGGGGCCAAGGGTTTCAACAGCTTTCCCGCCCCCGTCGAGGGTGACAAGGTGCGCGGCAAGCCCGAGAAGTTTGCCGAGCATTTTGCGCAGGGACGGCTGTTCTGGATCAGCCAGACGCCGGTCGAGCAAGACCATATCGTGCATGCGTTCCGCTTCGAGCTGAGCAAGGTGCAGACGGTAGCCATCCGCCTGCGCGTGGTGGCCATGCTGCGCAATGTCGATGAAACCCTGGCGCAGCGCCTGGCCGATGGCCTGGGCCTGGCCTTGCCGCCGGCCATGCCGCTCGCCTCCATGCTGCCCATGCCCACGTATCCGCCATCGCCGGAACTGTCGCTCTTTTTCCGGCCCGGCAAGACGGGCATCCATACCCTGCGCGTGGCCATCCTCGTGGGGCCGGGCAGCGATGGCGCGCAGGCGCGCAGCATCTACGCGTCCCTGCTGGCCGACGGCGCCGTGCCGCGCCTGGTGGGCAGCCACCTGGGCAAGGTCGACACGAGCGGCGGCGCGCCGCTGGCTGTGGAAGTGTCGCTGGAAACGGGGCCGTCGGTGCTGTTCGATGCCGTCGTGATCCCGGACGGCCAGGGCGCCGTGCAGCAGCTGGGCAGCGACGCCAACGCGCTCGACTTCCTGCGCCTGCAATACCGCCACTGCAAGCCGATGCTGGCCGTTGGCGCCGGCAAGGGCTTGCTGGACCAGGCTGGCATACCGGCAGCCCTGCCCGATGGCAAGCCAGATCCCGCCATCTTCATCGTGGCCTCCAGCGAGGTGGTGAAAGCCGTGGCCGCCTTTAAAAAGGCGCTGGCGGCGCACCGGGCGTTCGCGCGCGAGACGGACCCGCCGCGCGTGTGAGCGTCGGCTGCGGCGCAGGCGAAGAAGGGGGGGCGGATCCGCCGGGTCCGCCCCCGCCGGTCCGGCCGCCCATCCTGTTTGCCCTGTCCGCGCAACGCCGCCCAACAATGTAAACAATAAAAACGTCCTGCGGTGATATGCTGCTGACTAGAACTGTTCATTTGCAACTGTTTGCTTAATAGCAGTAGAGTTGCAGCAAAGAACGGTTTCAGCAAACCAGATCGCGATTGCCGCATGGACAAGTACACACCACGGACCTGGGGGCCGGGCGAACGCCCGAACCTGCCCGGGTCGCCATCGACGCCCGAACATTCGACGCCCAAGCGCGTCGCGTATTTCATCGTCGGCCTGATCGTCGCGCTGACGGGCGGGTTGGGTAACGGCCTGGTGACGGCCAATTTGCTGAACCTGCAGGGATCGCTGGGCGCGTATGCCTACCAGATGCAGTGGCTGCCGGCGGCCTACGTGATGACCATCGTCTCCATGAATCTGCTGCTGGTGAAATTCCGCCAGCAGTTCGGCCTGCGCCTGTTTACCGAATTCTTCCTGGTGCTGTACGCGCTGGTCACCTTCGCCCACCTGTATGCGAATACCCTGCCGTCGGCCATCGCCGTGCGGGCCGCGCATGGCATGGTGGGCGGTGCGCTGGGGGTGCTGGGCCTGTACTACACCCTGCAGGCGTTTCCCGCGCGGCACCGGCTCAAGGGCGTCGTGCTGGGCCTGGGCTTTGCCCAACTGGCGCTGCCGCTGGCGCGCATCTTCACGTCCGAACTGCTGCAGATCGGCGAATGGCACGGCCTGTACCTGTTCGAACTGGGCCTGGCCCTGCTGGCGCTGGGCTGCGTGCTGGCCCTGAAGCTGCCGCCCGGCGACCGCGTGCAAACCTTCGAGCCCCTCGATTTCCTCACCTTCATCCTGTTTGCGCCCGGCGTGGCCCTGCTGTGCGCCGTGCTGGCGCAGGGGCGCACGGCCTGGTGGATGGAAGCCGAATGGGTGGGCGTATGCCTGGCGTGCTCCATCGTGCTGATCGCCGCGTCGCTGGCCATCGAGCATAACCGCGCGCGCCCGCTGCTCAACACGCGCTGGCTCACCACGGGCAAGATCGCCAAGCTGTTTTTATCCGTGCTGCTGTTTCGCGTCGTGCTGTCCGAATCGACGGGCGCCGTCGGCTTCCTGCAGGCGCTGGGCTTGAACACGGACCAGATGCAGAACCTGTTCATCGTGGTGCTCCTGGGCAGCGTGGCGGGCCTGGTGGTCAGCGCGCTGACCATCAATCCGGCCACCATCCACCGCTCGCTGATGTTCGCGCTGCTGCTGATCGCCGTTGGCGCGCTGATCGACGCGCACGCCACCAGCCAGACGCGCCCCGTCAATATGTACCTGAGCCAGTTCCTGCTGGCCTTTGGCGGCACGTATTTCCTGGGGCCCACCATGGTGGCCGGCATGGGCGCCGTCATCGCCGAGCCGCGCAACCTGGTCAGCTTTTCCGTGATGTTTACCATGACGCAGAACCTGGGCGGCCTGCTCGGTTCGGCCATCGTCGGCACCATCCAGACGGCGCGCGAGAAATACCATTCCAGCTATCTGGTCGAGCACCTGACCATGCTCGACCCGCAGGTGGCCGCGCGCGTGCAGTCGGGCGCAGCAAGCTATGGCAGCGTGCTGGGCGACCCGGCGCTGCGCAGCGCCCAGGGCGTGGCGCGGCTGGGCGCCATCGCCACGCGCGAAGCCAATGTGCTGGCCTACAACGACGTTTTTCTGATGATCGCCGGCGTCGCCATCGCCACCTTGCTGTGGATGCTTGTCAGCCAGTCCTGGACCCGCATCACCACCGGCGCGCGGCGCCTGGTCGGCCCCGTGCGCGATGCGCAGACGGCCATGGCCATCGTCCCCATTACCAATTCGGAACCGAGCAATGACAGAAAATAACAATCCGCCGCCACCTCCCGCGCCGGCACCCACCCCCGTACCGGCAGCGCCTGCCGCCGCGCCCGCCACCTCGTCCACGGCGCAGCCGGACCGGCGCCACCAGTGGCTGTCCGCGCTGGCCTTTGCCGCCGTGGCGCTGGTGGGCGTGCTGATCGTGCTGTACGCGTGGCGCCTGCCGCCCTTCACCAGCCCCATCGTGACGACGGAAAACGCCACCGTGCGGGGGCAGGTGACGATCATCGGCACGCAGCTGTCCGGCTATGTGGTGGAAGTGACGGTGCAGGATTTCATGGATGTGAAGGAAGGCCAGCTGCTGGTGCGCATCGACGACCGCATCTACCAGCAGCGCTACGAGCAGGCGCAGGCCCAGCTGGCGGCGCAGCAGGCGGCGCTGTCGAACTGGGCGCAGCAGAAGGCCAGCGCGCAGGCGGGAATTTCCGTCAGCGAGGCGGCGCTGGCCAATGCGGAAGCGCAGGCACGCAAGGCCAGCGCCGACCTGAATCGCGTGGAGCAATTGGTGGCCGACGGTTCCCTGTCGCAGCGCGAACACGACCAGTCGCGCGCCGCGCAGGCGCAGATGGCTGCCGCGCTGGCGCAGGCGCGGGCCAATCTCGACATTGCCCAGCAAAGCGTGCATAGCGTGGTGGTCAACAAGCAGGCGCTGGAAGCGGCCGTGGCGAATGCGCAGGCAGCCGTCAAGGCAGCGAAGATCGACCTCGATAACACGCGCATCGTGGCCCCTTCCGACGGCCAGCTTGGCCAGGTGACGGTGCGCCAGGGCGCCTACGTGAATTCGGGCGCGCAACTGATGGCGCTGGTGCCGCGCCAGATGTGGGTGATCGCCAATTTCAAGGAAACGCAGATGAACGGCGTGCAGGAAGGGCAGAGCGCCACCTTCCACGTCGACGCCCTCGACGGCGCCGTGCTGACGGGCCAGGTGGAACGCATCTCGCCGGCCACCGGTTCCGAATTTTCCGTGCTGCCGGCCGATAACGCGACGGGCAATTACCTCAAGATCGCCCAGCGCATTCCCGTGCGCATCCGCATCGATCCGGGCCAGGCGAATGCGCGCCGGCTCGTGCCCGGCATGTCGGTGGTGGTCAGCGTCGACACGTCCGCCGTGCTGAACGACTCGGCGGACAATCCCGCGCCTCCGCCGGCGCCGCCGAAAAAGGCAGCCGCAAAGGCCAGGCCATGACACGCCGCGCCCTGTTGATGGCGGGCGCGCTGGCGCTGGCCGGCTGCGCCGCCAAGGCGCCCTTGCCGCCCCCGTCGGCGCTGCAGTTGCCGTCC
>NZ_WFLL01000062.1:0-26987 GCF_009208755.1 Janthinobacterium sp. FT14W
CCCCACGCTTCGCAGCCGGCGCGCAGCACGCCCAGCAGCAGCACGCCGGCGGCCGGCAGCAGGGCCGCGCGCCAGGGTGCAGCGGCTAGCATGGCTTGCACGGCCCAGGCCAGCAAGGCCGCTTGCGGCAGCCACAGCAAGGCGGCGCCCCCTTGCGCCAGGCTGGCGGCACGGGGAAGGATAAAGCGGGGCAAAGACAAGGACGTAGTCGGCATATCTATACTTCTTGAGTTTTCAGAATTTTCTGTAAATTCGATTTTTTGTATAATACTGCGAAACATGACATATATCAATTGACCCCACCAGTATGGCGTGAAAAAATTCAGATAATTATGAAAACTCAACATATCCAAATGACGCCGCTGATCCTGACCTTCGTCAGCCATTTCGGCGAGATGGGCAGCCGCTGGGGCTTTAACCGTACCGTGGGGCAAGTGTACGCCTTGTTGTTTGTCGCAGAGCATCCCTTGCATGCGGATGAAATCGCGGAGCACCTGAGTTTTTCCCGTTCGAACGTGAGCATCGGCCTGAAGGAATTGCAGGGCTGGGGCTTGATCCGCCAGTCGCGCATCCCCGGCGACCGGCGCGAGTATTTTTCCTCGCTGGGCGATGTGTGGCAAATCTTCCGCGTGGTGGCGGCCGAACGGCGCCGCCGCGAAGTGGCGCCCACCCTGACGGTGCTGCGCGAATCGCTGCTGGCGCCGGCCACGGAACCCGTGGACCAGTACGCGCAGGAACGCATGCGCGAAATGTATGAACTGGTCGACCTGGCCAACACCTGGTTCGACGACTTGCAGCGCCTGTCGCCCGAGTCGATGGCGCAGCTGATGAAAATGGGCGCCAAGGTGCAAAAGCTGCTCAACGCCAAGGATCGCCTGTTTGGCGTCAGTAACGGCAACGACTGAAACGCCGCTCCCTCCGCCAGCACGGCGCGGCGCGTGCTGCCACGCCCTTGCCGCTCACCGCGCAAGCCATCACGGGCACAGCCATGCATAGCTGCATACAATGTTGCCAACTAAACCAATAGCATTATTTAAATTGCATTAGTTTACAGCGCGAGTAAGCTTGCATTGCGTACACACGCAAAGGCGAACGGGCGACAAGTTGACCTCCCTGACAGGATGGCGCGCACCCTGAAGCAGTGAAATGACTGCAAGATAATAAAAGGGGATTTTCATGAAAAGCATAACAAGCATTGCCGTACAGGCATCCATGCTGGCCGCCCTGACGGTCGCAGTTGGCGTGGCACAGGCCGCTACATGGGTAGACGTGGGACCCGCCAGCGGTTTCAGCATCGAAAGCAGCACCGTCACGTACTCGCCATCGCCGGCCCTCACGGTGAAATACTATAACGACAATCTCGTGCCGCAAAGTCCAGCCGACATCCAGGCCTATATCAACGGCGTCTTCGGCACCAGCCTGGGCGCGGCCGTCTCGTTTTGCGACAATGCCACCTCCGGCTGCACGGCCGGCACCACGGCGGGCGCCAGCGGCGGGGTCAATTCCTTCACGAGCGCGGCGGCCTATGATTACCTGGCCATCCATTTCGGCCAGGGCGAACTGGTCTTCCAGTGGGCCGCGCCCGTCGCTGCCGGCACGACCTTCACGGTGTCAGGCTTGCCCAAGGACTTGAGCAATTACCGCGCCTATGTTTCCGCCGTACCTGAACCGGAAACCTATGCCATGCTGCTCGCCGGACTGGGCCTGCTCGGCCTCATCGCCCGCCGCCGCCAGGCAAGATAAGGCCGGCACCGGCACAGCCGGGTTGCTTGCCGCCTTCAAGCCCACCCATCCCGCTGCGCCGCTCCCCGCCGCATGTTTACATCGCGCTTGCGGCGCGCGCCCCACTCTTTACACCGTCTTTATGCCCGTCTCGCTATGCTGGCCAGCAACATTCGCCACCGTCGAGAAGGAGCCTCCATGCATGAATCCCCATTCCAGCCGCGCGCACGCAGCGTGCTGCGCCAGCGTTTGCCCGTGCGCGAACGGCTGCGCCTGGCGCGCCTGGCGAGCAAGAAAGTGCTGTCGCTATGTTCCGCGCTGCTGTGCGCGGCGCCGCTGCTGTATTTGCTGGGCGTGGTGCTGTGCGCGCAACCCTGAACAGGTGCGCGGCAAGGAGAATGCAGGGGAATGAGGTGCGGTACGGCAGGCTGCCGCCGCATGATCGTGGCCAGTATGAAACTGGTCCGCCCAGAGGGAATCGAACCCCCATTCACGGTTTAGAAGACCGTTGTCCTATCCGTTGAACGATGGGCGGAGAGGTGCAGTATTTTAATCCATGCGCGCCAGCAATGAAATGCCTGCGCGGAATAGAAAACGGGCTGTCATTTCTGACAGCCCGCTTATGACTTTGGTCGGAGTACAAGGATTCGAACCTTGGACCCCCTGGTCCCAAACCAGGTGCGCTACCGGGCTGCGCCACACTCCGAAGACAAGATAATAACGCCCCCACCCAATTTCGTCAATTGCCATAGACGAATTAGATGGAAATATCTATCGCCGTTGCCCCTGACTTTGCTTTTTAAGCAGCGACTTTATCGGCAATGCGGCGCGCCATCGACTCGGCCTTTTCCTTATCCTTCGCCTCGACCATCACGCGGATCAGCGGCTCGGTGCCGGAAGCGCGGATCAGCACGCGGCCCGTGTCGCCCAGCTCGGCCTCGACCTGCGCTTTCTCGGCCACCATGGCGGCATTTTTCTGCCAGTCGAAACCGGGCGCCACGCGCAGGTTGATCAGGGTTTGCGGGAACAGTACCAGTTCGGCCAGGCATTGCTGCAGGCTCTGGCCGCTGCGCTTGAGCGCGGACAATACTTGCAGTGCGGAGACGATGCCATCGCCCGTCGTGTGCCGGTCCAGGCACAGCAGATGGCCCGAGCCTTCGCCGCCCAGTATCCAGCCCTTTTCCTTCATGACTTCCAGCACGTAGCGGTCGCCCACCTTGGCGCGCGCAAAGCCGATCCCCTGCTCCTTGAACAGCACTTCCAGCGCCATGTTGGTCATCAGGGTGCCCACGGCGCCGGCCACGGGGCCCGTGGCCAGGCGGTCCTTGACCATCACATACAACAACTCGTCGCCGTTATACAGGCGCCCCGTCGCATCGCACATGATCAGGCGGTCGGCGTCGCCGTCGAGGGCGATGCCCAGATCCGCACCATGCTCGACGACGGCGGCGGCCATCGCCTTCGTGGCCGTGGCGCCAAAGCCCGCATTGATGTTGAAGCCGTCGGGCTTGTTGCCGATGGCGATGACTTCCGCGCCCAGCTCATGGAACACGTGCGGCGCGATATGGTAGGCGGCGCCGTGCGCGCAATCGACGACGATCTTCAGGCCCCGCAAATCCAGCTCGTTCGGGAAGGTGCTCTTGCAAAATTCGATGTAGCGGCCCTGGGCATCGTCCAGGCGCTTGGCGCGGCCCAGTTTTTCCGACGGCACGCAGGACATGGGCTCGTCGAGCGCCGCTTCGATTTCCAGTTCCACGCTGTCGGGCAGCTTGGTGCCCTGGCCGGAAAAGAACTTGATGCCGTTATCGTGATACGGATTGTGCGAGGCGGAAATGACCACGCCCGCCGACAGGCGAAGCGCCCGCGTCAGGTAGGCAATCGCGGGCGTCGGCATGGGGCCGGCCAGCATCACGTCCACGCCGGCGGCCGACAGGCCCGCTTCCAGCGCCGCTTCCAGCATGTAGCCGGAAATGCGCGTGTCCTTGCCGATCAGCACGGTCGGACGCGTCTTGCCGCCCTGCGACTTGGCCAGCACCTTGCCGGCCGCATAACCGAGGCGCATGACAAAGTCCGGGGTGATCGGAGCCGTGCCCACCAGGCCGCGGATGCCATCGGTGCCAAAATATTTACGCGTCATAGTCTTTCTCTTTTTGTTGTTTATGATAAATCTTACAGGCTCAGTGTGCCATGCGCCAGACCTTCAGCGCATCGACGGTTTCAGCTACATCATGCACACGGATAATTTCTGCGCCTTGCGCTACCGCAGCAAGCGCCCCGGCAACGCTGCCGGCCAGGCGCTGCTCGACGGGACGTCCCGTCACGGCGCCGATCATCGATTTGCGCGACAGGCCCGCCAGCACGGGCAAGCCCAGCTCGCTGCGCAGCTGGCGCGTGGCGCGCAGCAAGGCATAGTTCTGCTCCACCGTCTTGCCGAAGCCAAAGCCGGGATCGACGCACAGGCGCTCGCGGGCGATGCCGGCCGCCGTCATCGTGTCAATGCGCTCGCGCAGGAAATCCCTGACTTCACGCACCACGTCCTCGTACTGGGGCTGGGCTTGCATGGTTTCCGGCACGTTTTGCATGTGCATGATGCACAGCGCGCAATCGCTGTCCCGCACGGCGTCGATGGCGCCCGGCGCGCGGAAACCGTTGATGTCATTGATCATGTCGGCGCCCGCCAGGATGGCTTCGCGCATCACTTCAGGCTTGTAGGTGTCGACGGACAGGGGCTTGCCGCAGTCGCGCAAGGCGTACAGCACCGGCATGACGCGCTGCAGTTCGTCGTGCAGCGGCAGCGGCGGCGCGCCGGGGCGGCTCGATTCGCCGCCGATATCGATGATGTCGACGCCGTCAATGATCATCTGCTCGGCGCGCGAAATGGCAAATTCCAGGTGCTGGTACTGGCCCGCATCGGAAAACGAGTCGGGCGTGATATTCAGGATGCCCATCACCAGCGCCTGCGTGCCCTGCAGGTTGAAGCCGAAACGGCCGAATTGCAAATAGTGTCGCATGTAATTCTTTTTAGTCGTCAGGAAAAAACTGCGGCGGCAACGAAAAAGGGCAAGGATTGCTCCTTACCCTTCTCTTGCTTGCCGCCGGTCAGGCAGTGGCCGCTATCAGGCTGGCGCCGTCACGTTGGGCGAGATGCCGCCCGTGCCGCTGTCGCCCGCATTGCGGCGTGGCGGAATGACTTTCGGCGGACGCGGCTCCAGGCCGGCCATGATGTCATTGATTTGCTCTGCATCAATGGTTTCCCATTCCAGCAAGGCCTTGGTCATCATTTCGACCTTGTCGCGGTTGCCTTCCAGCAAGGTACGCGCCAAAGCATATTGCTTGTCGAGAATGTTGCGGATTTCAGCATCGACCTTTTGCTGGGTCGCTTCCGAGATCGTCTTGGTGGCACCACCGAAGAAACCTTCGTTTTCGCTGTCTTCGTAGACCATCACGCCCATGCTGTCGGACATGCCGAAGCGGGTCACCATGGAACGGGCCAGCTTGGTGGCGCGCGAGAAGTCGTTCGACGCGCCCGTGGACATCTGCCCAACGAAAATCTCTTCCGCGATACGGCCGCCGAACAGGATGGAAATTTCTTCCAGCATCTTGTCCTTGTAAGCGGACAAGTTGTCGTGTTCCGGCAGCTGCCACGTCAGGCCCAGGGCCCAGCCGCGCGGCATGATCGTCACTTTATGCACGGGATCGGCTTTCGGCAGCAGCTTGGCGACGACGGCGTGGCCGGACTCATGGTAAGCCGTATTGCGACGTTCTTCCTCGCGGATGATCATCGATTTACGCTCAGGGCCCATGTAGATCTTGTCTTTCGCATCTTCGAAGTCGATCATTTCCACCAGGCGCTTGCTGCGGCGGGCGGCAAACAGGGCCGCTTCGTTGACCAGGTTGGCCAGGTCCGCGCCCGAGAAACCGGGGGTGCCGCGGGCCAGGATATCGGCTTTCACGTCGGTACCGATAGGCACTTTGCGCATGTGCACGTTCAAGATCTGTTCGCGGCCGCGGATATCGGGCAAGCCGACGGACACCTGGCGGTCGAAACGGCCTGGACGCAGCAAGGCTTTGTCGAGCACGTCGGCGCGGTTGGTGGCGGCCACGACGATCACGCCGGAGTTCGCTTCAAAACCGTCCATCTCGACCAGCAACTGGTTCAGGGTCTGTTCGCGCTCGTCATTGCCGCCGCCCATGCCGGCGCCGCGGTGACGGCCGACAGCGTCGATCTCATCGATGAAGATGATGCATGGCGAATGCTTCTTCGCATTTTCGAACATGTCGCGCACGCGGCTGGCGCCCACGCCGACGAACATTTCCACGAAGTCGGAACCGGAAATCGAGAAGAACGGCACCTTGGCTTCGCCGGCGATGGCGCGCGCCAGCAGGGTTTTACCCGTGCCTGGAGGGCCGACCATCAGCACGCCGCGGGGAATGCGGCCGCCCAGTTTCTGGAATTTGCTGGGGTCCTTGAGGAAGTCGACCACTTCGTTGACTTCTTCTTTCGCTTCGTCGCAACCGGCGACATCGGCGAAGGTGACGGTGTTGCTGGCTTCATCCATCATGCGCGCCTTCGACTTGCCGAACGAGAATGCCCCGCCCTTGCCGCCGCCTTGCATCTGACGCATGAAGAACACCCAGACGCCGATCAACAGCAGCATGGGGAACCAGGAAACAAAAATAGTTTGCAGGAAAGACGCTTCCTCGGGCGGGCGCACGTCGAAATGCACGCCATTGTCGCGCAGGTCGCCGATCAGGCCCTTGTCCAGGCTGGTGGCGGTGGTACGCACCTTGGTGTCGTCCATCAGCTTGGCGGTGATCGACGAACCTTCGATCACGACATCCTTGACGCGCTTGGCTTTGACTTCATCCAGCAAATCGGAATAAGCGATGGCCTTGCTGCCGCCTGTGGCGCCATGACTGTCGAATTGCTTGAACAGCATGAACAACAGCAGCAATACGACTACCCAGATGGCAGATTTGGAAAACATGTTATTCACGAAGACTCCTTGGATGCAGTGCGCATCTCTTTACCTATAGCTAGAAACACGATTTTACTCGCAATAAGCGGGCCGTGCCAAAGCCCGCCGATCCGTGCGCGCGAAAAAACCGCGTTCACGCAAAAAAGTGCAGTATAAACAATTTAGGCTTTTATACCATCTGCGCTACTGCACTTCTCGTTCCCATGTGCGGATTCCCGCTCAAATATCAAGGGCGGAATCATCTTCTTCCACGGCATTTTTCACGGGATTCTTGATTCCACGCCCCATCAGGAAGATTTCCGACGATTTATCGCGGCTGGCCTTGGGCTTTTTCTGCACCACGACCTTGAATTCGGCGCGGAATTTCTCCACGATCTGGCTGAATCCCATGTCCTTAAAACATTTCACCAGCAAGACGCCCGATGGCTTCAAATGCAATTGCGAAAATTCGATGGCCAGGTCGATCAGGTGTTCCATGCGCGCGGCGTCCGCCGTGGCGATGCCCGACAGGTTGGGCGCCATGTCCGACAGGACCAGGTCGACCTTGCGTCCTTCCAACACCACTTCCAGCTGGCGCAACACGCGCGACTCGCGGAAATCACCCTGGATGAAGTGGAAATCGGCAATCGGCTCCATTTCCAGCATGTCCAGGCCAATCAGGGTACCATTGACCCCGCCGCCGTCCTTGCCGGCCAGCTTGCGCCGCGTGTACTGGGCCCAGCTGCCAGGAGTGCAGCCCAGGTCGACGATCACCTGGCCAGGTTTGATCAGTTTCTCGTCTTCATCGATTTCTTTCAGCTTGTATGCTGCCCGGGCGCGGTAGCCCTCTTTTTGCGCCAACTTCACATATGGATCATTTATGTGGTCGTGCAACCAGTTTTTGTTTAATTTCTTCTTTGCCATTCGCGTAGAATACTGCTTTTAAGGGAATTACTAAATATTATTATGCTAAAACTTACACCCGTAGAGCGCAGCGCACTGCGCGCCGAAGCACACGCGCTGAAGCCTATCGTCATCATTGGCGAAGCGGGCTTGACACCTGCTGTCCTCAAAGAGATCGACCTTGGCCTGGATTCGCACGGCCTGATTAAAGTCCGCGTGTTCGGCGACGACCGCGAAGCCCGCGTCGGAATGTACGATACGATTTGCGGCAATCTCGGCGCCGCCCCGGTACAACATATTGGCAAACTGCTGGTAATCTACCGTCCGAAAAAAGAAGTGGTTAAGGAGAAGGTCAGCGCCGGCAAAGGCATGCGCGAAGTGACCATCGTCAAGGCCAGCGCCAGCGGCACCAAGCGCCCCAGCGTGACGAAAGTCATGATCAAGGGCAATGAGCGCGTTACCGAAGGCGGTTCCATCAAGCGTGCCAAGCCACGTCAGAAAAGCGCCAAGAAAAGCGCACTGGGCAGCAAGTAAGCCTGTTCACCCGGCAACCGCAAGGCTGCCGGGCTTGAAACAAGAAGCGGAGCACGGGATCTTCCCTGCTCCGCTTTTTTTTGGGGTCAGACCCGGCGGGGGATTCCGTCCCAGTGGGACGGAATCCAATCTCGAAGAGACTGACCCCGGTTTTTTTGCTTCTCTGGTTAAAACAATTATTGCTGTTTCCAGATCAGCACGCCTGCCAGCACACTCTGCACGGCAAAAATCAGGGTTGACACGCCATGCAGCATGCCGAAGCGGCTGCGCATGGCCTCGTCCATGATGCCAGCCGGCGCCTGCGCCTTGAGTTCGGCCATCAGGGGCGTGATGCCGAAATGGC
Source organism: Janthinobacterium sp. FT14W (assembly GCF_009208755.1). Lineage (NCBI taxonomy): Bacteria > Pseudomonadati > Pseudomonadota > Betaproteobacteria > Burkholderiales > Oxalobacteraceae > Janthinobacterium > Janthinobacterium sp. FT14W. The sequence goes on from NZ_WFLL01000062.1 coordinate 8,461, forward strand.
TGAGCAGCGCGCACACCAGCATCGACAGCACCAGCGCGCCCAGCAAACGGCGGCGCTTCGGCTCCAGCGCACCCGGGCGCCATTGCAACAGGGCCAGCAGTATCAGCGCACAGGCGATGGACAGCCAGGCCTCGGCGCGGAACATGCTGCCGGCGATATTGCCCGCCAGCACGCGGTCGCCCAGGGTGCCGAACAGGGTGGGCGCCACGATGAAGCCGATGGTCCACAGGCTGCCGGCCCACAGGGTGGCAACGAGGATGCGCACGCGCGTCAGCATCAGATGTACAGTACTTCCAGGATTTCGTATTCGCGCGGGCCGGACGGCGCCTGCACTTCCACCACGTCGCCGGCGTACTTGCCGATCAGCGCGCGGGCGATCGGGGACGTCACGGAAACCTTGTTCATTTTCAGGTCGGCTTCATCGAGGCCCACGATCTGGTATGTGACTTTCTGGCCCGATTCCAGGTCTTCCAGGTTCACGGTCGAGGCAAACACCACGCGGCCTTCCGCGTCCAGCGCGGTCGGGTCGATGATCTGCGCCGCACCCAGCTTGCCTTCGAGTTCGGCGATGCGGCCTTCCACGAACGCCTGGCGCTCCTTGGCGGCGTCGTATTCGGCGTTTTCCGACAGGTCGCCATGCGAACGCGCTTCGGCGATCGCATCGATGACGATGCGGCGTTCCTTGGTCTTCAAATGATGCAGCTCTTCTTTCAAGAGTTCTGCGCCGTATTTGGTCAATGGGACTGAAGTCATGTTATCTCTACTATCTGCTAGTTATCGGCGCCGTTGTCCGTGTTTTTCACGCTTAACGGATTTACCAAGTGAAAACCACAGAGGCCGCGCGCTGTTCTGCACGGAACTCTGTGGTTGATAAGCATGCAGTGTACTGCCTAACGGCGGCCACTGCAAATGACACGCTTGCGCTTACGCTTGCTGCAGGGTCTTGTGCAGGCCTTGCAGATCGTACACGCGCAACTCATCCAGATGGCGGATGCCTTCGACGGCCGCTTCCGCACCGGCGATGGTCGTGTAGGTCGTCACGCGCGAGGCCAGGGCCGACGTGCGGATGGCCCGCGAATCGACGATGGCGCTGCGTTTTTCTTCCACGGTGTTGATCACCAGCACGATTTCATGGTTCTTGATCATGTCGACCACGTGCGGACGGCCTTCGATCACCTTGTTCACCGGTGTGACGGCGATGCCGGCAGCAGCGATCACGGCGGCAGTCCCCTTGGTGGCGACCACGGTGAAACCGGACTCGACCAGGTCGCGCGCCACTTGCACGGCGCGCGGCTTGTCCGACGCTTTCACGCTGATGAAGACCTTGCCCGATTTTGGCAGGTTCACGCCGGCACCCAGTTGCGATTTCACAAACGCTTCGCCGAAGGTCAGGCCCACGCCCATGACTTCGCCCGTCGATTTCATTTCAGGGCCCAGGATGGTGTCCACGCCCGGGAACTTGACGAACGGGAACACGGCTTCCTTGACGCTGAAGTATGGCGGCACGACTTCCTGCGTGATGCCCTGCGATGCCAGCGACTGGCCGACCATGCAGCGCGCGGCGATCTTCGCCAGCTGCAGGCCCGTGGCTTTCGACACGAAAGGCACGGTGCGCGAGGCGCGTGGATTGACTTCCAGCACGAAGACGACGTCTTTCAGCTGGCCGTCGATCTCCTGTTTCTGGATCGCGAACTGCACGTTCATCAGGCCGACCACGTTCAGGCCCTTGGCCATCAGCGCCGTCTGGCGTTTCAGTTCTTCAATGGTTTCCGGTGCCAGCGAGTATGGCGGCAGGGAGCAAGCCGAGTCGCCCGAGTGCACGCCAGCCTGTTCGATGTGTTCCATCACGCCGCCGATGAAGGTCGTTTCGCCGTCGGAGATGCAATCGACGTCGCATTCGATGGCGTCGTTCAGGAAGCGGTCCAGCAGCACGGGCGAATCGTGCGAGACCTTGACGGCTTCGCGCATGTAGCGCTCCAGGTCGCGCTGCTCGTGGACGATTTCCATGGCGCGGCCGCCCAGCACGTACGAAGGACGCACGACCAGCGGGTAGCCGATTTCCTGCGCCAGGGCCAGGGCGTCGGCTTCCGTGCGCGCCGTGCGGTTGGGCGGCTGGCGCAGTTCCAGGGTGTGCAGCATCTGCTGGAAACGCTCACGGTCTTCGGCCGCGTCGATCATGTCCGGCGAGGTGCCGATGATCGGTACGCCGTTCGCTTCCAGGTCCAGCGCCAGCTTCAGCGGGGTCTGGCCGCCGTACTGCACGATCACGCCCACCGGTTTTTCGATGGCGACGATTTCCAGCACGTCTTCCAGGGTCAGGGATTCGAAGTACAGGCGGTCCGAAGTATCGTAGTCGGTCGATACCGTTTCTGGATTGCAATTGACCATGATGGTTTCGTAGCCGTCTTCGCGCATGGCGAGGGCAGCGTGGACGCAGCAATAGTCAAACTCGATACCCTGGCCGATACGGTTCGGGCCACCGCCCAGCACCATGATCTTTTTCTTGTCGGTCGGATTCGATTCGCACTCTTCGTCGTACGTGGAATACATGTACGCCGTATCGGTCGAGAATTCGGCCGCGCACGTGTCGACGCGCTTGTAGACGGGACGGATGTTCAGCGCATGGCGCTGCTGGCGCACGGCCGTGTCGGTCGTCTGCAGCAGGAAGCCCAGGCGGCGGTCCGAGAAGCCCTTCTGTTTCAGCTTGTACAGGGTGTTCTTGTCCAGGTTTTCCAGCTTCTGCGTGTCCAGCCACAGTTCCAGGTCGACGATTTCCTTGATCTGGATCAGGAACCATGGGTCGATCTTGGTCAGCTGGTGCACTTCTTCCAGGGTGAAGCCCTGGGCAAACGCATCGCCCACGTACCAGATGCGCTCAGGACCAGGCTCGCCCAGTTCTTCTTCGATCTTTTCGCGGTCCTTGGTTTTCTCGTTCATGCCATCCACGCCCACTTCCAGGCCGCGCAAGGCTTTCTGGAACGATTCCTGGAAGGTACGGCCTATGGCCATCACTTCGCCGACGGATTTCATCTGCGTCGTCAGGTGGTCGTCGGCGGTGGGGAATTTCTCGAACGTGAAACGGGGGATCTTCGTGACGACGTAATCGATCGACGGCTCGAACGAGGCCGGCGTGGCGCCGCCCGTGATTTCATTGCGCAGCTCGTCCAGGGTGAAGCCCACGGCCAGCTTGGCGGCGATCTTGGCAATCGGGAAACCCGTCGCTTTCGAGGCCAGGGCCGACGAACGCGATACGCGCGGGTTCATCTCGATGACGATCATGCGGCCATCGATGGGGTTGATCGAGAATTGCACGTTCGAACCACCGGTGTCGACGCCGATCTCGCGCAGCACTGCCAGCGAGGCATTGCGCATGATCTGGTATTCCTTGTCCGTCAAGGTTTGCGCAGGCGCCACCGTGATGGAGTCGCCCGTGTGCACGCCCATCGGATCGAGGTTTTCGATCGAGCAGATGATGATGCAGTTGTCCGCCTTGTCGCGCACCACTTCCATCTCGTACTCTTTCCAGCCCAGCAGCGATTCTTCGATCAGCAGCTCTTTCGTCGGCGATGCTTCCAGGCCGCGCTTGCAGATGGTTTCGAATTCTTCTTCGTTGTAGGCGATGCCGCCGCCGGAACCGCCCATGGTGAACGATGGACGGATGATGGTCGGGAAGCCCAGGGTGCGCTGCACGGCCCACGATTCTTCCATCGAGTGCGCCACGCCGGAACGGGCCGAACCGAGGCCGATCTTGGTCATCGCGTCCTTGAACTTGGAACGGTCCTCCGCCTTGTCGATGGCTTCCGGCGACGCGCCGATCAGCTCGACGTTGTATTTTGCCAGCACGCCATTGTTGAACAGGTCCAGCGCGCAGTTCAGCGCCGTCTGGCCGCCCATCGTCGGCAGGATGGCGTCAGGACGCTCCTTGGCGATGATGCGCTCGACGACCGACCAGGTGATCGGCTCGATGTAGGTGACGTCGGCCATTTCCGGGTCCGTCATGATGGTCGCAGGATTGCTGTTGACCAGGATGACTTTGTAGCCCTCTTCGCGCAGGGCCTTGCACGCTTGCGCGCCGGAATAATCGAATTCGCAGGCCTGGCCGATCACGATCGGGCCAGCGCCAATAATCAGAATACTTTTGATATCTAAACGTTTAGGCATTTTTCTTTTTCTCCTCCGCAGCCATCAGGTTGATGAAGCGGTCAAACAGGTAAGCAACATCCATCGGGCCCGGCGACGCTTCAGGGTGGCCCTGGAAGCAGAAGGCCGGCTTGTCCGTGCGGGCAAAGCCCTGCAGGGAGCCGTCGAACAGCGATTCATGGGTCACGCGGCAATTCGCGGGCAAGGTTGCCGCGTCGACTGCGAAACCGTGGTTTTGCGAGGTAATCAAGACCTGTTTCGTTTCCAGGTCCTGCACCGGGTGGTTGGCGCCGTGGTGGCCGAACTTCATCTTCAGAGTTTTCGCGCCGGAAGCGATTGCCATGATCTGGTGGCCCAGGCAGATGCCGAAGGTCGGGATGCCCTTCTCGATCAGCTCTTTCGTCGCGGCAATCGCGTAGTCGCACGGTTCCGGATCGCCGGGGCCGTTCGACAGGAAGATGCCGTCCGGGTTCAGCGCCAGGGCATCGGCCGCCGTCGCTTGCGCGGGCAGCACGGTGACTTTGCAGCCGCGGGCCGTCAGCATGCGCAGGATGTTGCGCTTGACGCCGTAGTCGAAGGCGACCACGTGGTATTTCGCGTCCGCGTCGGCCAGCTGGCCGTAGCCTTCGCCCAGGGTCCATTCCGTTTCGCGGTATTCGTAGGCAGCCGGGGCCGACACGACCTTGGCCAGGTCCATGCCGGCCAGGCCGGGGAAGGAGCGGGCCAGTTCCAGCGCTTGCGCGGCGGATGGCTCGTTGCCTTGCGTGCCCACCAGGATGGCGCCGCCCTGCGCACCTTTTTCACGCAGGATGCGCGTGAGCTTGCGAGTATCGATGCCGGCGATGGCGACGATATTTTCAGCTTTCAGGTAATCGGACAGGGAAAGGGTGGAGCGGAAATTGGATGCCAGCAATGGCAGATCGCGGATGATGAGGCCAGCGGCGTGTACCTTGGAAGATTCGACGTCTTCCGGATTGACGCCCGTATTGCCGATATGCGGATAGGTCAGGGTGACCATCTGGCGGCAATAGCTTGGGTCGGTAAGGATTTCCTGATACCCGGTCATGGAGGTGTTGAAAACAACCTCGCCCGTGGTATGACCGGCGGCACCGATCGAAAAACCTTTAAAGATCGTTCCATCAGCAAGCGCTAATATGGCTGGAACGGCAGGGCCAGAAAAAAATGGCGGCAAGGGCAACTCCTGATAAAGTTACCGTAGCTGCGCCACGTCAGACCGACCGCCTAGATACCCGAGCCAGATGCACTCAGGGTGTTTCAACGGTCATTTTGAATGAGGGGATGGGTAGTCGCTACGGTATATGTGTGATTGGCTAAACCTTTGAATTATAACCAAAAGGAAGCTTTTCCACAAGGAAGAAAATTCAGAAAGCGCGGCATTTTTTTGCGCAGCAGCATAAAATCCCCGCCCCATGAAAAAAGCCGCCCGGCTGGCGCGGGGCGGCTTGTTCTGCAATTGCGGCTACTACTTAGGCCGTCAATGCGGCGATACCGGCTTTCGCAATTTGCGCATCTTCCGCCGACTTGACGCCCGAGACGCCGACGGCGCCCACGTAGTGGCCGTCGAACACGATGGGCACGCCGCCTTCGAGCAGGCCGTCGATTTCCGGCACGCTCAGGAACGATACGCGGCCGCCGTTGATCATCTCTTCATAAATGCGCGATTCGCGGCGGCCCAGCGCGGCCGTCTTCGCTTTCGATGGGGCGATGTGCGACGAGATGGGCGCCACGCCATCCATGCGCTGCAGCCACAGCAGGTGGCCGCCGTCGTCGACGATGGCGATCGTGACCGCCCAGTGATTCTTGACCGCTTCCGCTTCGGCGGCGGCAGCGATTTTCTTTACGTCGTCCAGTGTCAAAATCGGTTTCGATTGCATGGTGCATCCTTGTTATGTTGAATCAAAATTGTATACGAAATGCGGGGCCTGAATAACGGCTTACTGCTCGCGCTTGGCTTTCAGCTTTTGCTTGAGCTGCGCCATGACGGCAAACGTCGCCTGCTCGCCCGCCAGGATCGCCTGGTTGCGGCTGTTGAAATCGTTGCCCTTCATGGTGCCCAGGCTGGGCTGGATCACCACGTCCGCATCCTTGAGCTCGAACTGGTTGATGCGCTGGCCCATGATGGCGAAGGTCTGCATGATCACCTCCATCGAACTGATGGCTTTTTGCGTATCCGTTTGCGACGAGATATTCACGGCAATGATGAAATCGGCGCCCATGTCGCGCGCAAAGCGCACGGGCACGGGAGCGACGAGGCCGCCATCGACATAGGTGTGGCCGGCAATCGTCACGGGCTGGAACACGCCCGGCACGGCCGACGAGGCGCGCACGGCCATGCCGGTATTGCCACGCTGGAACAGGATCGGCTGGCCATTTTTGAGGTCGGTCGCCACCACGCCAAACGGGATTTTCAGTTTTTCCAGCGGCACGCCGCCCACGGCCTTGTTCACATAGCTTTGCAGCGCCTCGCCCTTGAGCACGCCGGACGACTTGCCGAACAGGGGCAAGGCCCAGTCCGAAATAGCCGCTTCGTCCATGTCGAAGGCCATCTTTTGCAGGGCGAAGCCGGAATTGCCTGCCGCATACAAGGCGCCCACCACGCTGCCCGCGCTGGTGCCCGTGACGATGTCCGCGTTGATGCCCTGCGATTCGAGCGCCTTGATCACGCCGATATGCGCGAAACCGCGCGCCGCGCCGCCACCGAGCGCCAGGCCGATCTTGATCTTGCGCGGCGGCACGACGATGGGTTCGGGGGGCGTCAAAACTTGTACGGGTTTCGGGGCAGGAGTGTCGCAGCCGGCCAGCGCAAAGGCGGCCAGGGCAAGCAGGGTCAGGCGTTTAGGGAACATGGTGGCAGGAAAGAACCGCACGCGGCAGTAAAAAGAAGAGCCGATTGTAGCGCAAGCACGGGCGCGGGCGCTGAAGGCAGTCTTAAATGTTTATAGTGACAATGTTCGTGCGCACCCGTCCGGCTGCTAGACTGGCGCCTGGCTCCTTACTGACCATGCACATGCCGCAACCCTTGCAATTTGCCGACAGCCGCGCCCTGAGCGCCCCATTTGCGCAACAGTTATCGCAACAGCCGCCCGACGGCGCCCTCGCCTGGCTGACGGCCGTGCTGGCCACGCAGGCGCCCGCACTGCGTTCATCGAACGCCATCTTGCTGGCCTACACGGGCAATCCGGCCGCCATGGACTGGATCGACATCCATGTCGGCTCGCCCGTGGCGGGACAATGGGGCGTTGCGGCAGCGCTGCTGGATACGCCGTGGCCCCGCATCGCCGGCTGGCTGCAGCGCGGCGGCCCGCACCGGCTGATGGCGCTCGACACCCTGCTCGCCTACCGCAAACCGGCCGTCAACATGTCGCCGCTGGAACAGATCGCCGCCCCCGTGCTGCCGCAGGCGCCCGCGCGCGCCGGCCTCGATGCGGCGCTGGCCGTCTGCCTGGCAGAGTCCGCCACACCGCGCATCCAGACGGCCGTGAACGCCGTTGCAAAACACGGGGACGAGATCCTGCGCGGCGGCCCGCGCGGCGTGGCCGTGGCCGACTTGCCGCGCCTGTATCTGGACCCGGCGCCATTCAAGGATGCGCCCGCCATCCTGGCGCAGCACGAAACGGTGGCGGCAGGCATGCGGCAGAACCTGCAGAACTTGCTCAAGGGAATACTGTGAACAGGCAAGCCCTGGTGACGATCGACGTGCGCGATATCCATTCGCCGCGCCAGCTGCATGCGGCCCTGGCCGCCGCGCTGGGTTTCCCTGCTTTGTATGGCATGAACTGGGATGCCTGCTGGGACGCCATCACGGGACTGATGGAAATGCCGCAACAACTGGAACTGGCCGGCTGGCAAGGGCTGGAAGACCGGCTGCCCCGCGACGCGGCCATCCTGCGACGCATCCTGGCGCGCATGGCGCAGGAAATGCCGGAGCTGGCCGCGCAAGTGCATTACGCTTGACGCAAGGTGTCGCCAGGAAACGCTTGACAGCCCGCCCCAACCTCCCTTACATTGAGTGCATGTCCTCCTTCAAACATTCCTCCCCTTCCTTGCTGTCGCTATCGCGACTACTACCAGCACGCGCATAAGTTTGCCGCTTTGCTTCGCCTGGCCACACGCCGGCGTGTTTCAAAAACCCTGGAAGGTTTGATGATGTTTGCACCATCCCCCGCTACACCTGCAATTTCCGACGCGACCGCCCCCGCTGGCGCCGTTGCCGTGCTTTGCCTGCTACAACTACCGATCGCTTGCCTGGCCTAGTGTTGCGTGGCCGCCCGGCAAGCTTGCGCCACAACCATTGATTTCCCCCTATCTTCAGGAGTACCCGATCATGATGTTGCAAAACCCAGCTTCCAAATACCGCGCCTTTCCTCCAGTCAAATTGACCGACCGTCAATGGCCGAACCAGATCATCAGCAAACCGCCCATCTGGATGAGCACCGACTTGCGCGACGGCAACCAGTCCTTGATCGAGCCGATGAGCGCGGAAAAGAAGCTGCGGTTCTTCGACATGCTGATCGCCATCGGCCTGAAGGAAATCGAAGTGGGTTTCCCATCGGCATCGCAGACGGATTTCGACTTCGTGCGCAAGCTCGTCGATGAAGGCCGCATCCCGGACGACGTCACCATCATCGTGCTGACCCAGTCGCGCGAAGAGCTGATCCGCCGCACGGTGGAATCCGTCGTGGGCGCCAAGCGCGCCATCGTCCACCTGTACAACTCCGTGGCGCCCGTGTTCCGCAAGGTCGTGTTCGGCATGTCGCGCGAAGAAATCACGAATATCGCCACCACCGGCACCACCCTGGTAAAACAGCTGGTGGCGCAGCACCCGGAAACGGAATGGGGTTTCGAATACACGCCGGAATCGTTCTCCACCACGGAACTCGATTTCTCCAAGCATATCTGCGACGCCGTCAGCGCCATCTGGAAGCCGACGCCGGCCAACAAGATGATCATCAACTTGCCATCGACCGTGGAATGCAGCACGCCCAATGTGTATGCGGACCAGATCGAATGGATGTCGCGCAAGCTGGCGCGCCGCGATTCCATCATCATCAGCGTGCACCCGCACAACGACCGCGGCACGGCCGTCGCGTCGGCAGAACTGGCCGTGATGGCGGGCGCCGACCGCGTGGAAGGCTGCTTGTTCGGCAATGGCGAACGCACGGGCAACGTCGACCTCGTCACCCTGGCGATGAATCTGTACACGCAAGGCGTGCACCCGGGCCTGGATTTCTCCGATATCGACACCGTGCGCAAGTGCGTGGAAGAGTGCAACCAGCTGCCCGTCCACCCGCGCCACCCGTATGCGGGCGACCTGGTCTTCACGGCGTTTTCCGGCTCGCACCAGGATGCGATCAAAAAAGGTTTCGCCAAACAGGAAGCTGGCGCCATCTGGGAAGTGCCGTACTTGCCCATCGACCCGGCCGACCTGGGCCGCAGCTACGACGCCGTGATCCGCGTCAACAGCCAGTCCGGCAAGGGCGGCATGGCGTATCTGCTGGAACAGGAATACGGCCTGGTCTTGCCGCGCCGCCTGCAGATCGAATTCTCGCGTGCCGTGCAAGCCGTGGCCGACGCCACGGGCCGCGAAATCGCCGCGCAGGATATCCACGACATCTTCCAGCGCGAATACCTGGAGCAGACGGCGCCGTACGCCTACGCTTCGCACCGCATGGTGGAAGACACGAGCAGCGATGAATCCGTGCAGATCGACATCAGCCTGTCGCACCGCCAGACGCCGCTGGCCCTGCAAGGCGGCGGCAACGGTCCCATCGATGCCTTCGTCAATGCGCTGGGCCTGGACATCAAGCTGATGGATTACCATGAGCATGCGATCGGTTCCGGCGCCAACGCGCAAGCGGCTTGCTACGTGGAATTGCGCCTCGATAACGGCCCTACCCTGTTCGGCGCCGCCATCGACAGCAATATCGTCACCGCCTCGTTCAAGGCCGTGCTGTCGGCCGTGAACCGCCGCATCGGGCAAACGGAAGCGGAAAAAACAACAGCAGCCGATGTGGCTGCCAGCGCCGCCTAAGCAATTCCGGCGCGCTCCATAGGGAGAAAAAGCGGTACGGCTTGATCGCCGTGCCGCTTTTTCATTTCTATAGGGCAATTAGTAGTGCAAATCAGGTATTGCCGACCGTATAATCGTTTCATAACAAGACCACCGGAGACAGATCATTAGCTACCGAGGGAATCACCATGAAATTGACGGATATGAAGATAGGCGCGCGCCTGGGCGCCGGTTTTGGCGTAGTGCTGCTGCTGATGGCAGTGCTGGTGGGCACGGGACTGCTGCGCCTGGACAAGATCGGCGCGCTCAGCGAAGCCATCATCGAGCGCGACTGGGCCAAGGCCGACGCCATTGCCACCATCCGCAGCACCACGCGCTCGAACGCGGCGCTGGTGCTGGAACTGTTCATCCATGAAGATCCCGCCCGCGCCAGCGCCATCCACGGCGAAATCGATGCCAACAAGGCCACCATCAGCGATGCGCTGGCCATCCTCGACCGCCTGATCGTCCTGCCTGAAGGCAAGGAACTGCTGGCCACCCTGAAGCAGCAGCGCAAGGCCTATGTCGTGTCGTTCAGCCAGGCCGACAAGCTGCTGGTGGCGGGGCAGCGGGCGGAAGCGGCCGTGCACGTGCGCGACGACACCTTGCCCGCCCTGAATCAGCTGCAAAAAACCGTGAACCACCTGAACGAAGTGCAGCGGGGCGTGGTCGTGCATGGCGGCCAGCAAATCCAGCAGAATATTTCAGCGGCGAATGTGCTGATGGCCAGCCTGGGCACGGCTGCCCTGCTGCTGGGCGTGCTCTTTGCCTGGTGGGTCACGCGCTCGATCACCACGCCGATCGCGTACGCCTTGCGCGTGGCGCAAGCCGTGGCCGGAGGCGACCTGAGCAGTAAAATCGTGGCCGAAGGCAAGGATGAAACGGGCCAGCTGCTGCAAGCCCTGTGCGACATGAATACCAACCTGGCCACCCTGGTGGGGCAGGTGCGCAACGGCACGGGCACGATAGCCGTGGCGTCGAGCCAGATCGCCAGCGGCAATGCCGACCTGTCGGCCCGCACGGAAGCGCAGGCGAGCGCGCTGGAAGAGACGGCCTCGTCGATGATCGAACTGACGGGCACCGTGCGCAGCAACAGCGACAATGCGCGCCAGGCCGACAGCCTGGCCCGCTCCGCATCGGCCATCGCCCAGCGCGGCGGCACGGCCATGACGGAAGTGATCGGCACCATGGACGCCATCAATGCGTCCTCGCGCAAGATCGTCGACATCATCGCCGTGATCGACGGCATCGCCTTCCAGACGAATATCCTGGCCTTGAACGCGGCCGTGGAAGCGGCCAGGGCCGGCGAACAGGGCCGGGGCTTTGCCGTGGTGGCGTCCGAAGTGCGCAACCTGGCGCAGCGTTCGGCCGCCGCCGCCAAGGAAATCAAGGAACTCATCGCCGACTCCGTCAGCAGCGTCGGCCAGGGCGCGCAGCTGGTCAGCCAGGCGGGCGCCACGATGGAGGAAGTGGTGGCCAGCGTGGGCCGGGTCAGCGCCATCGTCGGTGAAATCAGCGTGGCCAACCACGAGCAGAGCGAAGGCATCGAGCAGATCAATGCCGCCATCATGCAGATGGACCAGACGACGCAGCAAAATGCGGCCCTCGTCGAGGAAGCGGCCGCGGCGGCAGCGGCCATGCATGAACAGGCGGGCGAACTGGAAACCCTCGTCAGCCAGTTCAAGCTGGAACGGCCGGATGGCGACAATGCCAAGGCGCCGCCCCGCCCCGGCTCTCCCGCCGTGCCGCGCTTGCACTAAGAACACCTGTCAAAACCTGCTGCGCGTCGCGATTTGCGGCCTCCGATGCTCACTGTGCATCCGCACAGCTCCGCTTCTCGGGCCAACGGGGGCGCCGAGCCGCACATCCGCTCGCTACGGTTTTGTTAGGTGTTGTAAGTGGCTTATTCCACCTGGCGCGCCAGGCGGATGCCGGAAAATTGCCAGCGCGCGCCGGCCGGGAAGAAATTGCGGTAGCTGGCGCGCGCATGGCCGGCCGGCGTGGCGCACGACGAGCCGCGCAGCACATACTGGTTCAGCATGAACTTGCCGTTGTATTCGCCCAGCGCGCCCGGCGCCGTGCGGTAGCCGGGATACGGCGCATAGCTGCTGCTCGTCCATTGCCAGCAGTGGCCGAACATCTGCCGCAGTCCCGCGTCCGGCGCGGCGGCGGCCGGATGCAGCTGTCCCACTTCCATTGCCGCGCCTTGCGCCGCCACTTCCCACTCCGCTTCCGTCGGCAGGCGCGCGCCGGCCCAGTGCGCATAGGCGTCCGCCTCGAACAGTGACAGATGGGTGGCCGGCAAGCTCGCATCGAGCGGACGCAAGCCATATAAAGTGAATTCCTGCCAGCGGCCGTCATCGTCGCGCTGCCAGTACAGCGGGCATTCCAGCTGCTGGCTGCGCACCCAGTCCCAGCCTTCCGCCAGCCACAGGTGGGCCGTGCGATAGCCGCCCGCCTCGATGAAGGCCAGGTATTCGCCATTCGTCACGAGCGCGGTGGCCAGCTCGAACGGCGCCACGTATTGGGGGTGGCGCGGCAATTCGTTGTCGAAGCAAAAGCCGTCGCCCGCATGGCCGATCTGCGCCAGGCCGCCGTCGAAGGCGAGCCAGGCCGCGGGCGGCGCGTGGCGCGGCGCTGGCGCAGGCGCGTTGTCCAGCGCACTGTCCACATAAGCGGGAAACAGGGCGCTCTGCGCCAGCAGGTGCTTGACATCCGTCAACAGCAATTCCTGATGCTGCTGCTCGTGTTCCAGACCCAGCGCCAGCAGCATGGTCAGCCGTTCGCGCTCGGGACGCGCCAGTTCGCTGGCCAGCAGGCGGCCGATGCGCGCATCGACATCGATGCGGTAGGCGCGCACCTGCGCCATGCCGGGGCGCGTCAGCAAGCCCCGCTGGGCGCGCGGGTGCTTCTCGCCCACGCCGTTGTAATACGAATTGAACAGCACGCGGAAGGCCGGATGAAAGGGCGCGAACGCCGTTTCCATGCTTTCCAGAATAAACGTTTCAAAAAACCAGGTGGTATGCGCGAGATGCCATTTCACGGGACTGGCGTCCGGCATCGACTGGGCGCCGCAATCCTCGTCGGACAGGGGTTCGGCCAGCCGCAGCGAGTGCCGGCGCACCTTGTTGTAATGATCGATCAGCATGATAGTCTTTTATAGTTTTATATTGGCCTCTTGAACGCCTGACAAAAGCGTAGCGAGCGGCAGTGATTTGTGGCCAAGCAGCACAACCGTACTGTAGTACGGGGGCGCCGAGCCGGTGAGCATCGCAGGCCGCAAAGCGCGGCGCGCAGTAGCTCTGCTCAGGCGTTGTCAATCCCTGATGACGCGCGCGTAGATCACGGCAAACCACTGCTGCGGGTCCGTCCAGACTTGCACGGTGGAAAACCCGGCCTGCTCCAGCAAACCGACGAACGTTGCGCGCGTGTATTTATAGCTGTCTTCCGTATGGATGCGTTCGCCTTTTGCGAAACGCCGCTGCCCCCCTTTCCAATGGACGAGCTGCTCGCTGCGCGCTTCCAGGTGCATTTCCACGCGGCTGTCGTCGGCATTGAAAAAGCCGTGGTGCTGCCAGGCGCGCACGTCGAAGTCGGCGCCGATCAGCCCGTTCACGTGGCGCAGCATGTTCAGGTTGAAGGCGGCCGTGACGCCCAGCGCATCGTCATACGCCGCGTCGAGGATGGCGTCATCCTTGATCAGGTCGACGCCGATCAGCAGGCCGCCGTCGCCGTCCGCATTCGCGCGCAGGCGGCGCAGGAAGGCAGTCGCTTGCTCAGGAGCAAAATTGCCGATCGATGAACCGGGATAGAAGAACAAGCGCCGCGCCTCGCGCACGCTGCCGGGCAGGTCCAGGCGGCTGGAGAAATCCAGGCCCAGGCCCGTCATCTCGATGTGCGGAAAGCGCTGCTGCAAGCGGCCCAGCGATTCACTCAGGAAGTCATAGGAAATATCCACGGCCACGTACTGGGCCGGGTGCAGCAGCGGGAACAGGCTGGCCGCCTTGGCGCAATTGCCCGCGCCCAGGTCGATCAGGGTGCTGCCCGGCCCCACCGCGTGCGCGATCTCCGCGCCGTGGCGGGCAAAGATGGCCGCTTCCGTGCGCGTCGGATAGTACTCGGGCAAGGCGCAGATGGCTTCGAACAGTTTCGAGCCCAGCGCGTCGTACAGGTACTTGGGCGAGGTCCACGCAGCGCGCGCCAGCAGGCCGCTGCTGATCTCGGCTATCGTGGCAGGAGTGGCGCTGGCCGCTCCGGCGTTGCTGGCGGGATACAAATCGGACGGATGCTGGGCAAGTGGCATGGTCATGGGCTGGCGTCGTCTCTCTAGGTTCGGGCAGGGCTTGCTGGGCCGGCAGCCGGCTATTCCTCCCTGCCGCAGAGCATGCTGCAGGCCGTGGCGGACGCCGTTGCCGATGACTTTTTCTCATCATAGCGGAATCCGCGCAAGCCAGCCGTGCGGCAGGTAACTTAAGGTCAAACCAGCGGCGCGCACGCAAAATTGGTATTGCCAAGCAAAAATGATAAGCCTGTCGTATACTACACATTGCCGGCCAAACAATCCGCGCCCCTTTGCAGTTCCCAGGCCCCCCTCTCCCCCGCGTGCCTCCCTTTACGATAGCCGTTAACACCATGCTCGAATTGCGCCATCTGTCGAAGTCCTATGCCAATGCCCGGCCCGTCCTGGCGAATATTTCCTGCCGCTTCAAGGCGGGGGAATTCATCGCCATCATGGGCGACTCGGGCGTCGGCAAATCGACCTTGCTGAACCTGATCGCCGGCCTCGATACGCCCGATGCGGGCGCCGAAGCGCACCCTATCCTGGTGGACGGCATTGCCATGTCCAGCCTCGATGACGCCGCCGCCACCCGGCTGCGTCGCGCCCGCATGGGCTTTATTTTCCAGGCCTTCCACGTCTTGCCGCACCTGACCCTGCTGCAAAACGTGGCCCTGCCGCTGCTGCTCAACGGACTGCCCCAGGAGCGTGCCGCCAGCATGCTCGAGGCCGTCGGACTGGGCGGACGCGGCGGCGACTTTCCCCAGCAATTGTCGGGCGGCGAAATGCAGCGCGTGGCGATCGCCCGCGCGCTCGTGCACAAGCCGGCGCTGGTGCTGGCCGATGAGCCCACCGGCAACCTCGACCCCGACACGGCGCACGGCATCCTGCAATTGCTGCGCGCCGAGATCAAGGCCAACGGCAGTTGCGCGATCATGGTCACGCATTCGCTGGCCGCCGCCGAAATGGCGGACAGAACCATGGTATTGACCAAAAGCGGACTACAAAATACAACAATCGTCAACCAAATTGATCAAACAATCAGTTAATTTAACTGACCATCTGTCACAAGTTTTGTTATCGTAGTATTATTGAAAACACTTGCCTGGTTATCAATGTTTTAACGCGAATGTTGTCACGTCACCCAGACAGCCGTACTGCGATGACGAACTATAGCCGGGACCGCATCAAAGTGGTCTCGTCCCTTGCATAACCTAAAGGAGGAGTAAATGAACGTTCGGCAAAAGAAGCTGGAAATGATTGAAGCGATGAACCGGGCGCGTGCGCTCGAACCATCGAGTTTTGTGCCCAACAAGCTGCTCGATACCCTGATCGAGAAGATGAATTTGAAAAATGATGCGGAACTGTGTCGTGTCCTCGAAGTCCAGCCCCCCATCATCAGCAAGATTCGTCACGGCAAACTGTCGGTCGGTGCAACGATTTTATTGCGCATGCATGAAAAATCGGACATCACCATCCGCGAACTGAAGGAACTATCGGCCACCCCCGTCCATTGATACACACGCTGTTGTAATGCCATGCCAGGCACCCAGGTCCCCGGCGCCATGAACTTTTGCCATGAAATTCGCGTAGTTCGCTCACCGCACAACATCCGAGCACGATAGCGAAGAGACCCAGCCCAAACCATGCTGACCGTTTCTCTGCCCTCCCGCTCCCAGCACCACCCCCTCCCCGCTTTCGTTCCGCCAGCCGGCATTTCCACTCAAACTTGATCTGACACAACACGCATCGCCCCCGCAGGTATCAAGGTCTGCTTTTGACCAGTGATCTCGACCGCATGTCCAGCGACCCTCCTGTGCCGCCCGTGCTGCGCCTGACGCTCACGCGCGATCCCATCGCCGGCGCCGGCGACTGCCCCGCCGCGCCCGGCTGGCTCAGCGAGACGCATGTGCTGTCCGGCGCACGCGGCATCGGCAGTTGCCGCGTCAACCTCGATATCGGCCCGGCCGACGTGGTGCAACTGCTGCTGTGCGACGGCAATTCGCTGCTGGCAGGCAGCCTGGACCTGCCGCGCTACCTGGGTTCCCCCGCGCCGGCACGCGACGGCGCGCCCGCCAGCATCGAAGTGGGACTGTCCTTGCGCCCGCAGGCGGCGCGCCAGCCGCCCGGCGCCAGCCGCGACGGCCTGGGCGCCTGGATGCTGCGGGCCGTGCGCGTGTACCGCTGCGGCGCCGCCGCCATGACGGCGCTGGCGGCGGCGGGCGCCTTCCAGGACCGCCAGCTGGAACAGCGCCTGGGACTGTACCGCTGCGGCATCGAGGCGGGCAGCATGACGGCCGTCGCCAGCCTGCCCGCCGGGCCGGAACCCGTGCTGCTGCTGCTGCACGGCACGGCGTCGTCGACCCCGCGCAGCTTCGGCGGCCTGTGGCGCAACGGCCAGGCGCCGCGGCTGGCGGCGCAGTACGGCAACCGCATCTACGGCTATGAGCACCGCAGCCTCAGCGAAAGCCCCATCCAGAATGCGCTGGCCCTCGTGCGCCAGCTGCCGCACGGCGCCGTGCTGCACCTGCTGGCCCATTCGCGCGGCGGCCTGGTGGGAGAATTGCTGGCCAGGGCGCAGCGCATCGACAGCCGCGGCGCCGTCGACCTGGCTGGCGACGGCCTGGAGCGGCTGAGCGAAAACACGGTGGGCGGCGAAGCATTCAACGGCCACGATATCGACCACTTCACGGCGCAGGCGCGGCTGGGCGGACGCAGCGGCCACGACGAGGATGCGGCGCGCCTGCGCGAACTGGGCGTGGAGCTGAAGCAGCGCGCCATCCGCATCGCCCGCTTCGTGCGCGTGGCCTGCCCCGCGCGCGGCACCACCTTGATGACGGGCCGCCTCGACCGCTGGGCCAGCGTGATGTTCAACCTGCTGCCGCAGGGCGACGTTCCCGACGGCGGCGTGGCCTTCCTGCTGGCCGTGGTGCAGCAGCGCTGCGACGCGCGCATCCTGCCGGGCCTGGAAGCGATGATGCCCGACTCGCCGCTGGTGGCGCTGCTCAACGCGCCCGACGTGCGCGTGGCCAGCCCCCTGCACGTGCTGGCCGGCGCGTGCAGCGGCGAAGGCTTGCTGGGCTGGCTGGGCGACTGCCTCGACGACCAGCTCTACGGGGGGCAGAACGACCTGGTGGTCAATTGCGCCTCGATGGCGGGCGGCGCCACGCGCAGCACGCCCGTGCGCCAGCTGCTGCTGCGCGGGCCGCAGGCGCACCACCTGAACTACTTCGAGCGCGCGCCCTCCAGCCTGGCCGCCGTGCAGGCGCTGACGGGCGACGAAACGGCTTACCAGCCGCTGCCCGGCATCGAGCACGGCCCCCTGGCACGGGGCGGCGAAGTGCCGAAGCGGCGCGCGCACGCGCCCATCGTGCTGCTGCTGCCCGACATCATGGGCAGCCACCTGCAAGTGGGCAGCAACCGCATCTGGTTCGACCCCGTCAACCTCGTCGAAGGGCGCATCGAACGCCTGGCCGTGGGCCAGCCGCACATCGTCAGCGCCGGCTGGATCGAATCGTGCTATGAACCGTTTGCCCGCTTTCTCGCGCAAAGCCAGGAAGTGCGGCCGTTCACCTACGACTGGCGCTTGTCGCTGCAGCACTCCGCCAGCGCCTTCCTGCCCGTGCTCGACGAAGCCATGCGCGACGCCGAACAGCGCGGGCAGCCGCTGCGCATCGTCGCGCACGGCATGGGCGGGCTGGTGGCGCGCCTGGCCCTGAAAGACCGCTGGCAACGCTTTGGCGCCCTGCCCGGCAGCCGCTTGCTGCAGGTGGGCAGCGCCAACCGGGGCACGCAGGCGATGGTGCAAGTGCTGCTGGGGCGCGACCGGCTGGTGCAGATGCTGGCGTGCTGGATAGGCTGGAAGCACACGCGGCGCCAGTTTCTCGGCTTCGTGCGCGCCTTTCCCGGCGTGCTGGACATGCTGCCGCAGCCGCAGGCCGGCGCCGGCATCGATTACTTCGACGCCGGCGCCTGGGCGCAGCTGGCCGCCGGCGACGCGCAGGCGGACCTGCCCGGCGGCTGGCAGGCGCCCGAAGCGCA
>NZ_WFLL01000063.1:0-26596 GCF_009208755.1 Janthinobacterium sp. FT14W
CGCCGGGGCCGCGTGCTGGGCATGGCGAGTCTCGTGCGCCGCCTCGACGGCTTGCCGTGCGCCTTGCTGCCGCCCGCGCGCCCCTACCTGGACTGGCTGGACGGCATCGGCTGCCGCACCCTGGGACAGCTGCGCCATTTGCCCCGGCCCGGCTTGCAGCGCCGCTGCGGCGGCGCCTTGCTGGACATGCTCGACGATGCGCATGGCCACAGCACGGAACTGCTCCTGTGGCTCGAAGCGCCGCCCACGTTCCGCGCCAGCCTGGAACTGTTCGATCGCGTGGAGCATGCGGAAGCGCTGCTGTTCGGCGCGCGCCGTTTGCTGCAGCAGATGACGGGCTGGCTGTGCGCGCGGCAATTTGCCGTCGAGCGCATCCAATTGCTGCTGGCCCACGAGCGGGGCAGGGTGGCGCGCCCGCCCACCGTCATCGACCTGTCCTTGGGCGAAGCCGTCTGGCGCGACGAGCATTTATTGCGTTTGCTCAAGGAGCGCCTGGCGCAGCTGGTGCTGGACGCCCCCGTGATCGGCCTTACCCTGGAAGCGCTGCAGGTGCAGCCCATGGCGCCGCCCAGCGACACCCTGTTCCCCGAGCCGGGCGGCACGCCGCAGGAGCGCCAGCGCCTGATGGAATTGCTGGTGGCGCGCCTGGGTGCCGAGAATGTCCTGCAGGCGGCGCCGCGCGCCGATTACCGGCCCGAAGCGGCCAACCAGTGGCTGCCGCTGCCGGCCAGGTCCGCTGCAAGAAACGCGGCGCCGGACTTGCCGCCCGGCTTGCCCGGCATGCCCCGTCCCGGCTGGCTGCTGGCCCAGCCCGTCGCCCTGCTGATGCGCGAACACCGGCCCTTCTATGGCTCGCCCCTGAAAATGGTGTCCGTGGCCGAGCGCATCGAGGCGGGCTGGTGGGGCCAGTCGCAGGCGCGCGATTATTTCATCGCCGAAGGCCTCGACCACGCCCACTACTGGGTCTACCGCGAACGCATCGCCGGCAGCGGCGAGGATGCCGCGCCGCGCTGGTTTTTGCATGGCTTGTTTGGCTGAAAGGGGGGGCGGGAGGCAGGCACGGGCAAGCCGGTTCCGGCGCCGTCCAGCAGAAGCGGGGATGCTTGGCTATACTTGCTTCCCGGTGCCGCGTATTTAATTCAAGTAAAGGATTTCCATGTCACAGCTTTCCGATTTTCCCATCACCCAGAAGTGGCCTGCCCGGCATCCCGAGCGCTTGCAGCTGTACTCGCTGCCGACGCCGAACGGCATCAAGGTGTCCATCCTGCTCGAAGAGCTGGGCCTGGCGTACGAGCCCCATCTGGTCAGCTTCGAACGCAACGAGCAGCTGTCGCCCGCCTTCCTGTCCCTCAATCCGAACAACAAGATTCCCGCCATCCTCGATCCGGACGGTCCCGGTGGCAAGCCGCTGGCCCTGTTCGAGTCGGGCGCCATCCTGCTGTACTTGGCGGAAAAGACGGGCAAGTTCATCCCTTCGGACGCGGGCCTGCGCTATGAAACCATCCAGTGGCTGATGTTCCAGATGGGCGGTATCGGCCCCATGTTTGGCCAGGTGGGCTTCTTCCATAAATTTGCCGGCAAGGAGTATGAAGACAAGCGTCCGCTGGAACGCTATCTGGGCGAAGCGAAACGGCTGTTGGGCGTGCTCGAGCAGCGCCTGCAGGGCCGCGACTGGATCATGGGCGGGCAATACACGATTGCCGACATCGCCATCTTCCCGTGGGTGCGCTGCCTGGTGGGATTCTACGGTGCGGGCGATCTGGTCGGCTTTGCCGATTTCCCGAACGTGCAGCGCGCGCTCGATGCCTTCCTTGCCCGTCCAGCCGTCGTCAAGGGCCTCGATATCCCCAAGCGCGACTGATCTTGCCAGCCGCCGGCGGCGGCCGGGCGGCGCTACAATGCGCCATCGGCCGCGCTGCGCGGCAGCTTTGATCTGAGACAATGAAATCCACCCGGCAAGATTTTCCCGGCGCACACGGCCATGTGCTGGCGGCGCGCCTCGATGCGCCCGACGGCGCCATCCGCGCGTACGCGCTGTTCGCCCACTGTTTTACCTGCGGCAAGGATGTGCTGGCCGCGCGGCGCATCGCGCAAGGCTTGACGGAGCACGGCATCGCCGTCCTGCGCTTCGACTTCACGGGACTGGGCGCCAGCGAGGGCGAGTTTGCCGCCACCAATTTCTCGTCGAACGTGGACGACCTGGTCGCCGCCGCCGACTTTCTGCGGGCCCGGCACGCCGCGCCGCAATTGCTGATCGGCCACAGCCTGGGCGGCGCCGCCGTGCTGGCTGCCGCCGCGCAAGTGCCGGAAGCGACGGCCATCGCCACCCTGGCCGCCCCCAGCACGCCCGCTTACGTCACGCGCATGTTCAGCGGCCACCTGGCGCAGATCGCCGCCGAGGGCGAGGCGCTGGTACAGCTGGAAGGGCGGCCGTTCCGCATCCGCCAGCAGTTCGTCGACGATGCGGGCAGCCACAGTTTGAAAGACCATATCGCGGGCCTGCGCCGCGCCCTGCTGGTGATGCATGCGCCGAACGACACGACGGTGAGCCTGTCGAACGCGATGGATATCTTTACGGCCGCCAAGCACCCGAAAAGCTTCGTTTCGCTCGACGATGCCGACCACTTGCTGACGGGGCGCGACGACGCGGCCTATGTGGCCAACGTCATCGCCGCCTGGAGCGCGCGCTACCTGCAGGCGCAGTAATCAGGAATCAGGCTGGGCCAGCTCGGCCAGGATGGCGTCGCAATCGGATTCATAGCCGTGCAGGGGCAAGGAGCGCAGCTTCCCTGCGTACCGCGCCATGGCGGCGGGGTCTTGCGTGGCAGCCGCGGCTTGCGCCTGCGTCGCCAGCTTGTCGATGACTGCGGCATAGCACATATTGCTGTTGAACGAGGTCGACAATACGCCCGCCTAAAAGGCCAGGGAAGCGATGGCCAGGATGGCGGCGGTGGCAATGGTGAAGCGGAGCATGGCGTCTTTCCATGAAAAACGCCGTACCGGCACTGGGCGGGTACGGCGTGGAGCGGAATATGGCTGGATGACTTGAATGCCTGGGCAATCCTGCCTGTATTTAGTCTTCGTCGAACTCTGCGGAAAGATCCTTCCAGCCCTTGCGCGCGGCAAAGGCGGAAAACTCTTCCGGCGCTTCCAGGACGATCAGTTTCTTGTCTTGCAGGCCCAGGTCGCCATGGCCGAAGTCGGGGCCTACATAGCCGAGGCTGCGCAAGCGGGCCAGGATGTGGCCGACCAGGGTCTTGTCCTTGCAGGCGCCCGCTTCAAGCGGGGCGGCGAAATCGACGTAGACGTCGATGATGCCGTAGCCTTCGTCGAAGATGCGGATGGCCTTGATGTCGTGGGCACGGCCGGAGCCGTCGGTGGCCTTGAAGGGGCCGCTGAGCTGGATATCGGTGTCATTGTTCATCTTGTCAGCATACACCAAAAGCGGCCCCCGCATAGGGGGCGCCGCGCAAAACCTTTGCCGATGCCACTGTCTCAGCGCGCTTGCAGGATGGCCGACAGGCGGTCGCGCGTGCCGGCGAGGCGCTCCAGTTGCGGGTACTGCAAGCCGCCGTGGTAGTCGAGCGCCACGGTCTGGAATTGCCTGCCTTTGCGAACCAGCAAGCTGATCGGCTGCGGGCTGGCCTTGGCCGCCTGGATGGCCGCCTTCAGCAGCTTGGGCGTGTAGGCCGTGCCATTGACGGCGAGCAAGGTCGTGTTGCCGGACAAGCCCGCCTTGAAGGCGGGGCCGTCCCACAGCACCTTATCCAGCTTGCCATCCTTGGCGATGCTCAAGCCCAGCGAATACGTGAGGTCCGTGCGCTTGCTGCGCTCTTCCTCGGCTTTCAGGAACGGCGTGGGCGTGTCGCGGTAGACCAGTTTCCAGCCGGCCCGGGCCAGGCCGTCCAGCGGCGCGCCGGGGCCGTGGCCGTCCAGGCGCGTGCGCAGGAACGTGGCCCAGTCGTGCGGCTGTACGGCGTTCAGGGCCGCCACCACGTCCTCGAAGGTGTAGGGCAGGGGCGTGGTGCTGCCGTCCTGCACGCCGAAGAAGGCGCGCGCGAAGTCGTCGAGCGAGCGGCGCTCGCCGGACAGTTCGCGGATGGCGGTATCGACGTCGAGCCAGACCAGCGCGCCTTCCATATAGTAGTCTTCATCGCGCTGCCAGCTGCTCCAGCCGATGGGACGGCGGCCATTGATGATGGGATCGTTGGTCGTGTCCTGCATGGCGCGCCAGCTGCGCCCCGGCATCACGTCGTAATGGGCGGCCGTCGCGGCGAACAGGTCGCGCATGTGGGCCGGGGCCACCAGGCCGGAGCGGGCTGCCAGCACATTGCCCCAGTACTGCGTCTGGCCTTCGTAGACCCACAGCAAGCTGTTTTGCAGCGGCGTGTTGAAGTCCGGCGTGTCCTGGCCGGCCGGACGGCGGAACTTGCCATTCCACGAATGCGTGAGCTCGTGCGGCAGCAGCACGCGCTCTGCCTCGTTCTTGTCCCAGTCGCTGAAATAGCCGGGCTTGACGCCGTTTTCGCTCGACTGCATGTGTTCGCGGCCAATGCCGCCGAACTCGTCGCTCAAGGCCAGCAGGAAATCGTAGTGGCGATAGTGGCGCGCGCCGAACAATTTATAAGCTTGCTGCATCATCGCGCGGTGTTTCTCGACTTGCTGCGGCGTCGCCTCCAGGCTGTCGGCGCTGTCGGCCATCACATTCAGGTGCACGGGCACTGCGGCGCCCGGGTCGAGGTCGATGCGCGCGAAATGGCGCCCCGCGAAGACGGGCGAGTCGACCAGGGTGTCGAGGTCCAGCGCTTCGAAATCGATCTGCTGGCTGGCCGGCGTCGCCGCCCGCGCGCGCACTTCCAGCGCGCTGGCAAATTCCCAGCCGGCCGGCAGGGTCAGGCTGGGCTGCACGACGATGTCGCGCGCGGCGCGCCCGGCCGGATACAGGGTCATCGCATGCCATTGCACGCCCAGCATGGCGCTGGTCATGGTGATGCGGCCCTGGCTCGTGTCGACGGGCGAGAGGAACTGGTATTGCGCTTCCACCGTGCTGGCGCCGGCCGGCACGTCCACGTGGAAGGCGAACATGTTGACGGGGTCGCGCTGCCATTCCAGGGGCGCGCCATTGGCCGACAGGCGCAGGCCGGCCAGCTGGTTCAGGGGACCGCTGGGGCCGTGGTTGCCCGGCACCCATTGCGGATACAGCAAGGTCAGCTTGCCCGGCGCGGCGGGAATGCTTTCGCGGATGCTGAACAGCTGCTGCGCCACATTGCTGGCATCGACGTGCAGCACGATGGGCGCGGGCGGGGCGGCGTGGGCGGAAGCGGCGACGAGAATGGCGAGGGACAGGCACAGGAGGGAACGGGCATGGGGCATGGGACGGGGCGGCGGGCTGGATGGCAAAGGACGAGTCTAGCATTCTGTAAAAATTTCTTACAAATTTAGCGGCGACTGGGGCGTTTTTCGCCGATTTCAAGGCCTTGAAAGGGGCTGGGCAGGCCGTATATCGGTAACAGGCGGATGCTCATGGTGAGGTCCGCCCCTCTTATCGCTTTAATGAAAAGGATAGTTATCATGCGTACTTTTGACCTTGCCCCTCTGTACCGTTCCGCCATCGGCTTCGACCGCCTGGCACAGCTGCTCAACGAACAGCGCGCCGATGCGCAGCCCAGCTACCCACCCTACAACATCGAACTGGTATCGGAAGATAAATACCGGATCGTGATGGCATTGGCCGGTTTCTCGCGTGAAGAGATCGACATCATCACGGAGCGCGATTCCCTGCACGTCACGGGCCGCAAACAGAAAGACGGCGTCGAGCGCACGTTCTTGCACCGCGGCATCGCTGCCCGCGATTTCGAACAGCGTTTCCAGCTGGCCAACCATGTGAAGGTCACGGGTGCCACGTTTGAAAACGGCATGCTGACCATCGACCTGGTGCGTGAAGTGCCGGAAGCGCTGAAACCGCGCAAGATCGAGATCGGCACCGGCAGCGGCGCCACCATCAGCAC
Source organism: Janthinobacterium sp. FT14W (assembly GCF_009208755.1). NCBI lineage: Bacteria > Pseudomonadati > Pseudomonadota > Betaproteobacteria > Burkholderiales > Oxalobacteraceae > Janthinobacterium > Janthinobacterium sp. FT14W. Next base: position 6,009 of record NZ_WFLL01000063.1, read on the forward strand.
CCTGGAACAGCGCCAGGCAGCCTGATGCGGCCTGAGTGAGCTGATGCCGGCGCCATGCGCCGGCATTGACAGGAGGGAACATCCCCTCCCCATGCAGTAAAATACTGGCCGGTCGATCCGGCCAGTGTCACGTCCGGCGTCCGTTCGGACCCCGCCGCGGGCCTCCATCGATCGCCATGCGGCGTGCGTGCGGCAAACAAGATTAAACCCCGCTTAAAGGCGCAAACGCCTGTTTCCAAATGGAAAAATGTTAAGCACCGCCTAAGACTCGTGGCCCACTATTGCATACATCAAAATCTCATTGAATGAGGAGCAATTCATGGAACAGCAAACGAATACCGCATCGCTGAAAATCAAACGCACCGTAGCCGCGCTGGCCGCGATCGGTGTGCTGGGCGCCGGCGGCGCCATGGTGATCCATCAAAACAATGCCGGCGCGAATGCTGCCGCTGGCGCGCCTGCCGCCCCCGTGGCTGCTGCCGTCGCGCCTGCCACCGCCGCCGCACCGCTGGTGGCCTTGCCCGACTTTAGCCAGATCGCCGCGCGCAACAGCCCGGCCGTCGTCAATATCAGCGTGACGGGCAGCACCAAGGTGGCCTACGACCCATCGGCCCAGGCCGGCAACGACGACTTCGGCAACGACCCGTTCTTCGAGTTCTTCCGCCGCTTCCAGGGGCCGCAAGGGGGCCAGCGGGGCGGCCGCGACGTGCCCACGCACGGCCTCGGTTCCGGCTTCATCGTCAGCCCGGACGGCGTCATCATGACGAATGCCCACGTGGTGCGCGATGCGCGCGAAGTGACGGTCAAGCTGAACGACCGCCGCGAATTCCGCGCCAAGGTGCTGGGCTCGGATCCGAAGACGGATATCGCCGTGCTGAAGATCGACGCCAACAACCTGCCCGTCGTGCCGCTCGGCCACTCGAGCGACCTGAAAGTGGGCGAATGGGTGCTGGCCATCGGTTCGCCTTATGGCTTCGACAGCACGGTGACGGCGGGCGTGGTCAGCGCCAAGGGCCGCTCCCTGCCGGACGACAGCAACGTACCCTTCATCCAGACGGACGTGGCGGTCAATCCCGGCAACTCGGGCGGCCCCCTGTTCAACACGCGCGGCGAAGTGGTGGGCATCAATTCGCAGATCTACAGCCAGACGGGCGGCTTCCAGGGCCTGTCGTTCGCCATTCCCATCGACCTGGCCAGCCGCATCAAGGACCAGATCGTCGCCACGGGCAAGGCCAGCCATGCCAAGCTGGGCGTGACGGTACAGGAAGTGAACCAGGGCTTTGCCGACTCGTTCAAGCTGGCCACGCCGGAAGGCGCGCTGGTGGCCAACGTGGAGCGGGGCAGCCCGGCCGACAAGGCGGGCCTGAAGTCGGGCGACGTGGTGCGCAAGGTGAATGGCCAGCGCATCATCGGCTCGGCCGACCTGCCGGCGCTGGTGGGTACGTCCTTGCCAGGCGATAAGATCAGCATGGACGTCTGGCGCGACGGCAAGATCGTCAGCCTGACGGCAACGCTCGGCAATGCAGCCGACAAGGTGGCCGAAGTGGCCAAGAGCGACAGCGCCGCGGGCAAGGTAAAACTGGGCCTGGCCCTGCGTCCGTTACAATCGGATGAAAAACGCGAGGCGGGCATCAGCGCCGGCCTGCTGGTGGAAGACGCGGGCGGCGCGGCGGCGAATGCCGGGGTGCAGCCGGGCGACGTGTTATTGTCGGTCAATGGCCGTCCCGTCAACACCGTCGAGCAGGTGCGCGACGTGGTCGAGAAATCCGCCAAGTCCGTGGCCTTGCTGATACAGCGGGGACCGGACAAGATTTTCATTCCCGTGCGGCTGGGGTAAATACCGGGGTCAGTCACTTCGTGATCGGAATGTGTCCCATCGGGACACATTCCCCCGTCGGGGCCGACCCCAGCTTTTCATCTTTTTGGGTGAAAGCAAGCATAACAAGATAGAAAGGCAAGCCATGCGCTTATTGCTGGTAGAAGACGATACGATGATCGGCGAGGTGGTGCTCGACTTGCTGCGCGCCGAGCATTACGCGGTGGACTGGGTCAAGGATGGCGACATGGCCGATACGGCCCTGCAGACGCAGACCTACGACCTGGTGCTGCTGGACCTGGGCTTGCCCCGCAAGGATGGCCTCGACGTGCTGCGTTCGATGCGGCTGCGCAAGCTCGACACGCCCGTGCTGGTGGCCACGGCGCGCGACGCCGTCGAGCAGCGCATCGCGGGCCTGGATGCGGGCGCCGACGATTACGTCTTGAAGCCGTACGACCTCGACGAACTGCTGGCGCGCATCCGCGCCCTGCTGCGGCGCGCCTCGGGGCGGCCGGAACCGGTTTTCGAACACCAGGGCGTGTCGATCAATCCGCTGACGCGCGAAGTGATCGCCGAAGGCCATCCCGTCAACCTGTCGGCGCGCGAATGGGCCGTGCTGGAGGCGCTGATCGCGCGTCCCGGCATCGTGCTGTCGCGCGCGCAGCTGGAAGAAAAACTGTACAGCTGGAAGGATGAAGTCAACAGCAATGCCGTGGAAGTGTATATCCACGGCTTGCGCAAGAAGCTGGGCAGCGACTTGATCCAGAACGTGCGCGGCCTCGGCTACATGGTGCCCAAGGCATGAGGATGAAAGTCACGGTGACGCACTCGCTGCGCGGCCGTCTGCTGTGGTTCCTGCTGGCGGCCATCATCATGGCGGCCCTGGCGCAGGCCTCGATCGCCTACCGCAGCGCCCTGTACGACGCCGACCAGATTTTCGACTACCACATGCAGCAGATGGCCCTGTCGCTGCGCTCCGGCGCGCCGCTGGCCAACCACGCGCAGGCGTTGCCGGCCGACCCCGTCAACAACGACATGGTGGTGCAGGTGTGGACGCCGGACGGCGTGCAGGTGTTCCGCTCGATCACGCGCGCGGAACTGCCGCAGCGCGCCGTGCTGGGCTTTTCCAACGTGAAGGCGAACGGCACCACCTACCGCATCTTTTCCGTGCAGACCAGTTCCCAGACCGTGCAGATCGCCCAGGACATGGCCGTCCGGAAGCGCATGGCCGGCAGCCTGGCGCTGCGCACGGTGGGCCCCATCGCGCTGATGGCGCCCATCCTGATGCTGGTCGTCTGGTGGGTGGTCAGCGGTTCGCTGGCGCCCGTCTCGCGCGTGCGCAAGCAGGTGGCGGCGCGCCAGGCGGACGATCTGTCGCCCGTCTCGGAAGCGGGCTTGCCCGACGAAGTGCGGCCCCTCGTGCATGAACTGAATCTGCTGTTCGGGCGTGTCAAGACGGCGTTCGACGCGCAGCAGCATTTCGTCGCCGACGCCGCGCATGAATTGCGCACGCCGCTGGCGGCCCTGAAACTGCAGGTGCTGAGCCTGGAGCGGGCCGAATCGGCGGAAAAGCGCAGCCTGGCCATTTCCCGCGTGAGCGCCGGCATCGAACGGGCCACGCGCCTGGTCGAGCAGCTGCTGGTGCTGGCGCGCCAGGAGGCGAGCGCCGCCAGCGGCGACCAGCTGCAGGCGGTGGACTTGAACGATGTCGTCAAGCGGGCGCTGGGCGACATGGCCGGCATCGCGCAGGCGCGCAAGATCGACCTTGGCCTGCACCACATGGACCCGGCCAAGGTGGCGGGCCAGGCCGATGCGCTCAACATCATGCTGCGCAACCTGGTCGACAACGCCATCAAGTACACGCCGCAGGGCGGCACGGTGGACATCGACCTGCGCGCCAGCCCCGTCGGCGTGACCTTGTCCGTGGAGGACAGCGGCCCCGGCATCCCGCCCGAGGAGCGCGAGCGCGTCTTCAGCCGCTTCTACCGCGTGCCCGGCACGGACGCCAACGGCAGCGGCCTGGGGCTGGCCATCATCAAGGCCATCGCCGAGCGCCATGGCGCGCGCCTGGTGCTGGACAAGTCCGGGCGCCTGGGCGGCCTGTGCGTGCGCGTGGAATTCCCCCTGCCGGCGAAAAAATGAGGCAGATTTCCCTCCGCCTGGCCCTGGCGTGAGGCCAATCTTTAATCTGCTGCATTGACGCGCGCGCCGTGGCCCTATATTGTCTGCGAAACAAGCAGAACCAGACCACGGAGCGCACATGCAGAAGATCGGATTTTCAGGAACCCTCGACCCCATCACCAACGGCCATATGTGGGTGCTCGGCGAAGCGCGCTCGCTTGCCGACGAGGTGATCGTGTTCCTGTCGCAAAACCCCGCCAAGAAACCCCAGTTCCCGGCCGAAGACCGCAAGCGCATCATCGAGCAGAGCGCGCGCGAGTGCGGCTGGGACAATGTGCAGGTCGTCATCGTCAAGGGCGACTACACGGCGCGCGCGGCGAAAAAGCATGGCTGCGACTACCTGATACGCGGCATCCGCACGACGGCCGATTTCGACTATGAAAACCTGATCCAGCAAACCAATGTGGACGTGCTTGCGGGCGCCAAGACGATTTTTGTCATGCCGCCGCGCGACCTCGGCTCCGTCAGCTCCAGCTTCGTCAAGGCGCTGGAAGGCCCCGTCGGCTGGAACTGGACCATGAAGAAATTCGTCCCCGGTCCCGCCTACCAGGCGTGGATACTCGACTGCCTGCGCAAGGAGTGGGAAGCGCTGTGGAATTACGCCACCGCTTCCCAGGCCGACATCGCGCTGGCGGACCACTGGTTCGCGCACCTGACGGGGCCGCAGGCGTATGGCGGCCCTGAGCGCCACTATCACAACCTCGACCACCTGGTGCACGGCCTGTCCGAGATCCGCGTGTGGGCCGACAATACCTATGCACCCAAGCGCGACAGCGCGCTGGTCAAGAAGGCGTTCTGGTTCCACGACGCCGTCTACAGCCACGATGAAGACGCCCTGTATTCGAGCGAAGAGGCGAGCGCCCAGCTGTGGCTGGCCAGCGGCCTCGATGCGGGCGATAACCTGGATGTGGCGCAATTGATACGCGCCACCGACCATTTCCAGGGCCCCGGCATCAGCCACGCGCTGAAAGACGCCATGCTCAGCGCCGACCTGGCCATCCTGGGGCAGGACGATGAAGTCTATCAAGCCTACACGCAAGCCATCGTGCGCGAATATGCGCACGTGGATCCCGTGCGCTTCAACGAGCAGCGGGGCCTGGCGCTGCAGCACCTGTGCGCCAAGGCGCAGGCGGGCCAGCTGTTTGGCGATGCGTATTTTGCCGGCCAGTACAACGAGCGGGCAATCGAGAACATGCAGAAGGAGATCGCGGCGCTGGCCGGCTGATTGCCGTCAGGGGAGGGCAGCCGCATGCGCGAGCGCATCGTCGAGCCGGTCGTTGCCCCAGAATAGTTCGCCGTCGCTGAGGAAGCTGGGGGCGCCGAACAGGTGCAGTGCTTGCGCCTGTTCCGTCTGGCGGCGCAGGCGCAGCTTGTTGTCCGGTGTCAAAGCCAGCGCCACGATGGCGCCCGCATCGAGGCCCAGCCCTGTCAAAGCTTCGCTGACGGCTTCGAGCTTGTCGATGTCGCGGTCGTCGGCGAAATTCATCGTCATCATGCGGCGCGCAAACGGCGCGATCCAGCCCTGGTCCGCGCCGACCAGCGCCACGCGCATGGGCAGCAGGGCCGTGCGGGGAAAGGCGGTGGGCTGGCGCCACGGCAAGTCGTATTTGTCGCACTGGCGCGCCATGTCGCGCCACGTGTAATCGCCCTTGATTTTTTGCAAGACGAACGGCGAGGTTTCCCAGCCCAGCGCCTTGAAGACGACGCCCAGCAGGAAGGGTTTCCAGATCACCTGCACCTTCTTTTCACGCGCCAGCGCCTCGATGCGCATGGCGCTCAGGTAGCTGTAGTTGCTGCCGAAGTCGAACCAGAATTCCAGTGTGGCCATGGTCTCTTTTCCATGCGGTAGCGCAGGGGTGATCCTGCGCCGGGGCGCGGAGGCCGGGCTGCAGCGCCGGCCCCCGCTTGTCGTCCTAGCGCGGCGTGGCCGCTGCCTTGCTCCGCGCCACGTGCAGTTTTTTGAAGCTGTCGATCAGGCGCTGGTGCCGGTCGAGGCCTTCCAGTTGCATGCTGGTGGGCGTCAGGCCGAAGAAGCGCACGCTGCCGTCCACGGAACCCAGCACCGCGTCCATGCGGGCGTCGCCGAACATGCGGCGGAAATTGTGCACGTAATCGTCCAGCTCCAGCTCGTCATTGAGCTCCACTTCCAGCACCACGTTCAAGGCTTGATAGAACAGTTTGCGCTCGAGCGTGTTGTCGTTGTACTGCAGGAAGGTTTCCACCAGCTCTTTCGCTTCCTCGAATTGCTGCAGGACGAGCTGTATCAGCAGTTTCAATTCCAGAGTCGTCAGCTGGCCCCAGACCGTATTTTCGTCAAACTCGATGCCGATCAGGGTGGCGATGTCGCCATACTCGTCGAGCTCGCTGTTTTCCAGGCGGTCCAGCAGGTCTTCCAGGCTGGCATCGTCCAGGCGGTGCAGGTTCAGGATGTCGGCGCGGAACAGCAGCGCCTTGTTGGTGTTGTCCCAGATTAAATCCTCGACCGGATAGACTTCCGAATAACCGGGCACGAGGATGCGGCAGGCGGTGGCGCCCAGCTGGTCATACTCGGCCGTGTAGACTTCCTTGCCCATGCCGGCGAGGATGCCGAACAGGGTTGCCGCTTCCTCGGCATTCGAGTTGTCGCCATGGCCGGAAAAATCCCACTCGACAAAATCGTAATCGGCCTTGGCGCTGAAGAAACGCCACGAGACGATGCCGCTGGAATCGATGAAGTGTTCGACGAAGTTGTTCGGCTCGGTGACGGCTTCGCTGGCAAACGTGGGCTGCGGCAAGTCGTTCAAGCCTTCGAAGCTGCGGCCCTGCAGCAATTCCGTCAGACTGCGCTCGAGCGCCACTTCCAGGCTCGGATGCGCGCCGAACGAGGCAAACACGCCGCCCGTGCGCGGGTTCATCAGGGTGACGCACATCACCGGGTACACGCCGCCCAGCGACGCATCTTTCACCAGCACGTGGAAACCCTGTTCTTCCAGCCCCTGTATGCCGGCCACGATGCCCGGATACTTCGCCAGCACCTCCTGCGGCACGTCGGGCAGGGCGATTTCGCCTTCGAGGATTTCGCGCTTGACGGCCCGTTCGAAAATTTCCGACAAGCATTGCACCTGGGCTTCGGCCAGGGTATTGCCGGCGCTCATGCCATTGCTGACATACAAGTTTTCAATCAGGTTGGACGGGAAATACACGGTCTCGCCATCGGACTGGCGCACATACGGCAGCGAGCAGATGCCGCGCTCCGCATTGCCGGAGTTGGTGTCGATCAGGTGCGAACCGCGCAGCTCGCCATCGGCATCGTAGATGGCCAGGCAATAGGCATCGAGAATCTCTTTCGGCAGCGCATCCTTGCGGCCCGGCTTGAACCAGCGCTCGTTCGGGTAATGGACAAAATCCGCGTTGGCGATGTCGTTGCCCCAGAACGATCCCGCGTAGAAATGATTGTTGCTGAGCCGTTCGATATACTCGCCCAGGGCCGACGCCAGCGCGCTTTCCTTGGTCGAACCCTTGCCGTTGGTGAAACACATGGGCGAGTGCGCATCGCGGATGTGCAGCGACCACACGTTGGGAATGATGTTGCGCCACGAGGCGATTTCAATCTTGATGCCCAGGCCAGCCAGCAGGCTGGACATATTGGCGATGGTCTGTTCCAGCGGCAAGTCCTTGCCCACGATATAGGTGCTCGCGCCAGGGGCCGGATTCAAGGTCAGCAGGGCCTGGGCGTCGGCGTCCAGGCTCTCCACCTCTTCAATGACGAACTCGGGGCCCGCCTGCACCACTTTCTTGACCGTGCAACGGTCGATCGAGCGCAGGATGCCCTGACGGTCCTTGGCCGAGATATCGGCCGGCAGCTCGACCTGGATCTTGAAAATCTGCTGGTAACGGTTTTCCGGGTCAACAATATTGTTTTGCGACAGACGGATATTTTCGGTTGAAATATTGCGCGTATCGCAATACAACTTCACGAAGTACGCGGCACACAGTGCCGATGATGCCAAAAAGTAATCGAACGGGCCGGGCGCCGAACCATCGCCCTTATAGCGGATGGGCTGGTCGGCGATGACCGTAAAATCGTCGAACTTGGCTTCGAGACGCAGCTTGTCGAGAAAGTTGACTTTAATTTCCATGGGAGAATCCAATACTGTGCATATGAGTTAGCCGCTATTATCCGTGCTTTCCGCCGCACGGAAAAGATTGTTCACTGCGGCCACGCTGGCGGGGCGCCGCCGGAGCAGGCGGGCAGGGCGCACACGGGGCAGGTGCCCCTGGGAAGCGGACACGCGGCTGCCCAGAGCGGGCGGTGGCAAATTGCACTGCCGGGACGCGCCTGTTATCATCGTTTGCATTCAAGGCAACGACTATCTGGAGTTCACAGTGACGGCATACATCCCCGCATTGATCTGGCTGCTCTCGGCAGTGGCTTGCCACCTGATTGCCAAACGGCGCCTTTTGAAAAGAACGGCCGTCAGGGACATGACCGTGGCTCTGACCGGCCCGTTTGCCATCCCCTGGTTTCTTATCGCCAAGGCCGAGAAGCCTGACGACGCGAGCACCTGCTGGTCCGGGCTGCGCATCTGCAGCAGCTGGAATCCGTGCATGGCCGGGGCGGGTGTTGAATTTTTCATTCTTTGGCACGGAGGAAGAGTATGCAAGTCAAGCGAATCGTTGCAAATTTCTCGACGCCGGATGTGGCACTGGCCCGGACTTTTTACCAGGACGTGCTGGGTCTCAACCTTGTAATGGACCACGGCTGGATCGTCACATATGGTTTGCCAACCGAAATGAGCGTTCAGGTGAGCTTTGCGACGGAAGGCGGCTCGAACACGGCGGTGCCGGACCTTTCCATTGAAGTCGATGACGTGGATGCCGCATTGGCGCGCATGTCGGCCGCCGGGTTTGCCATCGAATATGGAATTGTCGATGAACCCTGGGGCGTCAGGCGGTTTTTCGTGCGCGACCCTTTCGGCAAACTCATCAATATTCTGTCGCACGCCTAGGCGGGGCGCCAGCGGCCGCGCTGGGCGCAAGCCATCTTTCATCCAGCGCCTGCCATCCGGCCGCATATTGATGCCGACAATGATGCAGACAAAAAAACAGCGGCTGCCCATGCTGGCGCAGCCGCTGTTTTTTCAGGCGCACAGGGCGATCAGAACTTCACCCACAGCCGGCCGAAGTAGGAAGCGCCGTTCAGGCCGAACTGCACGCTGTCGTATTTGAAGCCGTTATCCGTTTCATCCGGATTCTGCGTGGTGGGCTTGACGTTGAAGATGTTGTTGCCGCCAAACGTCAGCTTGGTGTTCTTGTTGATGCTGTAGGTAAAACTCAGGTCGGCCGACGTCTTGGCCGCGTAGCGGGCGTTGGGCACGCCGGCGGCCGTGCCGCTGAAGGTGCCCAGGGTTTGCGGGCCAAAATAAATGATGCGCAGGTCCGATTCCAGCTTGCCCGTGATGTAGTCGAAGCCCAGGGTGGCTTTTGCGCGGGGGCCGCCCTGTTCGATGAACAGGCGTTCGCGCTCGGACAGCAGCACGTCTTCATAGCCTTTCAGCGAATCCGGCGTCTTGACCTTCGTCACTTCCGTCTTGCTCAGGTTCAAGGCCAGGAAGGTGTTCAGGCGGTTGCCGGCCAATTCTCCCTTGTGCGAGGCCGTCAGGTCCAGCCCCCGCGTGCGCGTGTCGATGGAATTGACGAAGAATTGCGCCTCGCCCACGCCCAGGAGGGCCAGGCGCGCGGCCAGGTCCGGGTAGTTGTCCGCATTGAAGCGGCCCGACAGCACGATGCGGTCCTTGATCTTGATGTTGTACAAGTCGGCCGTCACGGAAATGGCCTGCGTGGGCGTCCAGGTGGTGCCGAAGGTAAAGCTGGTGGACTTTTCCTCTTTCAGCTTGGGGATGCCGGCCGCGTTGGCGACGGCGCCGCCGTTGGGCGCCAGCACCACATCCGTGGGCACGCCGCCGATGAAGTCGGTGAAGGTGGACGAGAAATACACCTGCTGCAACGATGGCGCGCGGAAACCCGTGCTGGCCGAGCCGCGCAGCAGCACGTCGTGCGCCACTTTATAGCTGGCGGCCAGCTTGCCCGTCACGGTGGAACCGAAATCGCTGAATTTTTCATAGCGCAGGGCGGCCTGGGTTTTCAGGCGTTCCGTCCAGTCCAGTTCCACGTCGCCATACGCGGCGATGCTGTGGCGTCTGGCCTTGGTGGCGTCGCCGGGCTGGAAGCCGGGAAAGCCCTGGCTGCCCGCGTTGCCGCCCACGCCCACGCCGTCGGCGTCGATGTAGGAACCGGGTTCGCCGGCCATGATCTTGTATTCCTCGCTGCGGTATTCGGCGCCGAAGGCCACGTTCATGCCGCTCATTACCGTGTCGTAGTAACGGCTGAAGTCGGCGTTGCTGGTCAGCTGCTGGAACGAGAAGCCGCCCGCGTCGTAGCTGCTGGCGCTGACGCCCTTGCCGCCGTTCATCAGGTCGAGGTTGGCGATGGACGCGTTCAAGGTATGGCTGATGTCGTAGCGCATCTTGTTGTAGCCATAGGTTTGCGAAAAGTCCGCATGCCATTCGCCGATCTGGCTGCGGTGGCCGATGGTGGCGTACTGGTCGTCGATCTTGCCGTTGATGAAAGGCACGAAACCGTCCGGGTACATGGCGGCGGAATTGCGCGACGGGATGTCGTCGCTGCCGATGCCGCCCCGGCCGAACGCGGCGCTGGATGCATCGCGCGTCTGCGCGCCGGCCGTGAAGTACAGCTTGCCCGTGCTGCTGGTGGCGTAGTCGCCATTGATGTACAGGGTTTTGTTTTTCGACTTGGTGTCGCCGATGATGCGCATGCTGTCCGCATCGGCCCGGTTCGAGCGGCCGCGGTCCAGGTATTCGCCCGTGATGGCCAGGGTGCCCTTGTCGCCCAGCGCGATGCCGCAATAGGCGGACGTCATGTAGTTCTTGCCGTCGCCTGCGGAATACTGGCTGTAGCCGGCCACCGCTTCGCAGCCCAGGCTTTTCTTCAGTTCGATGTCGATCACGCCGGCAATGGCGTCCGAGCCGTACTGGGCGGCGGCACCGTCGCGCAGCACTTGCACGTTCTTGATCGCCAGCAAAGGAATCGCATTCATGTCCGTGCCCGTGTTGCCGCGGTTGCGCGCGCCGAACAGGTTGACGAGGGCCGTCGTGTGGCGCCGCTTGCCATTGACCAGCACCAGGGTCTGGTCAGAGCCGAGGCCGCGCAGGGCGGCCGAATCGATCAGGTCGGCCCCGTCGGCGCCCGTCTGGCGCGTGGAATTGAACGAGGGCGAGATGTATTGCAGCGATTGCGCCAGGTCGAACTGGCCGCCCTGTTCTGCCACCTTGGAAATGGGAATGATATCGACCGGCACCATGGTATCGGTGGCGGAGCTGGCGACCCGGCGCGAGCCGACCACGCTGACCGTTTGCACGGGACCGTCCGTGGCGGCCGCTGCCGTGCTCTGGGCCATGGCGGCGGGGCTGAAGGCGGCCAGGGCGGCGCTGCCGTACAGGCTGATGAGGACTGCTTTACGCAAGGTGGTGAGGGTCGGCACGCAGTATCTCCAAGTGGCTGATGAGCAAGATTCGTGACTTGATTCTAGTGCCATCTTTTCGGCATTCACCAGCGATACTTTGTTTTGTTATTACAAATTTGCTGTAACTGTTGTTTCCTGGTTGATTATCTTTTGGCCGCTGCCCCGCTTGCCTTGTCGTGGTGCAGCATGCCCCGTTCAGGTGCTGCGTTGCACCATGCCGCCCACCCAGATGGCTTGCGCGCCGTACTGCACTTCGATCAGGCAGGGCTGCTGCGTCACGTGGCCCTGGTGCAGGCGTAGCGACTGCTGCAGGTGCGCTGCCAGCGCGCCCGCCGCCACGCCCGTGGCGCTGTCTTCCAGCGCCGGGTCCAGGTGGTTGAAGTTGCGCCCTTCGTATTCCTGCTCGCCCGTGCGGCAATACGCATAGCAGCCGTTGACCTGATGCAAGGCACTCCAGTCGGCGATCAGTTCCAGGTTCGGCCGCAGTGCGCGCAGGGTGGTGCGGTCGGCCACTTCCAGCAGCAGCTTCGGACTGCCGACGGACGCGACCACGGGTGGCGACGGCAAGCGCATGTGCTGCCCCATGAGCTCGGACGGCACATATTGTTCCACCAGGACGGCAGGCGCCGGCTGCGGCGCCAGGCCGATGAACAATCCCTCCGCGCGGCGCACCAGCTGCAAGGCCTGTCCGCGCATGGCGGTGCTGATCGTCAGCGCCGCCGGCGCGTCGGGCGCCGTCAGCAGTACATGCGCGGCGGCCAGGGTGGCGTGCAGGCACAGGGGGCTGCGCGTGTGCGGATAAAAATAGTCGAGCACGAGGCATCCCTCCGCGCCGTCCGCCTGGCGGTCGAGGAAGACGCAGGCGCTGACCTGGCGTTCGCGGGCAAAGGCCTGGCGCTGCGCTTGCGTGCCGTGGTCGTTTTCCACGACCAGCGCCGTATTGCCGCCACCGGGGGCGGTGCCGAAACATTTTAATGAGTGGACGATCATGGCGGGCACTGTGCAAGGTAAAACCCCAGCATAACTGAGATGGCCGTTTTCAGATGAGTATAATATACTGTGTTTATATACAGTATTGAGGTAGATCATGGGGAGCGCAGTCCTGCCCGAGTATGCTGAGTTGTACTGCCTGAGCAATTTCAGCTTCCTGCATGGGGCCTCGCATGCGGAAGAGCTGGTGGCGCGCGCTGTCCAGCTTGCTTACAGGGCGCTGGCCATCACGGACGAGTGCTCGCTGGCCGGTGTCGTGCGCGCCCATGCGACAGCCAAGCGGGCTGGTTTTCCCTTGATTATCGGTGCGCACTTTCACTTGACGCAAGCCGATGGCAGCCCGGGTCCGTCCCTGCTGGCGCTGGTACAGGACCGCGATGGTTACGGCAACTTGTCGGAGCTGATCACCATGGCGCGCACGCGGGCGGCCAAGGGCCGCTATCTGCTGACGCCCGACGATTTTGCCGCGCCTTCGGAGGAGTGTGCCCATTTGCGGGGATTGCCGGGCTGTCTGATGATCTTGCTGCCCAGCTATCCGGCCCAGCCGGGGACGCTGCGCGCGCAGGGAGAGTGGATGCTATCGACCTTTGGGGACAAGCGCAGCTGGATAGGCCTGAACCTGTTGCAGCGGGCGCAGGATGACGCGCACCGCCTTGCCGTGCAGGACGCGGCGCAGGCGCTGGGCTTGCCCGTGGTGGCCGTCGGCCATGTGTGCATGCATGTGCGTTCGCGCAAGCCCTTGCTCGACACCTTGTGCGCGATACGCGTGGGCAAACCCGTGGGCGAGTGCGGCTATGCGCTGGCGCAAAACGCGGAGCAGCATCTGCGCGCGCGCTTGCGCCTGGCCAATGTGTATCCGCCGCAGGCGCTGGCGGAAACCCTGCGCATCGCGGACCTGTGCACATTTTCCCTCGACAGCTTGCGCTATGACTATCCCGACGAACTGGTGCCGGACGGCCACACGCCGGTCACGTATTTGCGCGAGGAAACGTATGCGGGCGCGCACATCCGCTTTCCGCTGGGCATACCGGCAAACGTGCAGGAGCAGATCGAGCAAGAGCTGGAGCTGATCGCCGAGCTGTCGTATGAAGCGTATTTTTTGACCGTGTACGACATCGTACGCTTTGCCCGTTCGCAAAACATCCTGTGCCAGGGCCGGGGCTCGGCCGCCAATTCGGCCGTCTGCTATTGCCTGCAAATTACAGAAGTGGACCCGGCGCGCGGCAATTCCCTGGTCGGGCGTTTCATGTCGCGCGAGCGCAACGAGCCGCCCGACATCGACGTCGATTTCGAGCACCAGCGGCGCGAAGAGGTGATTCAATATATCTACGGCAAGTATGGCCGCGAGCGGGCCGCCCTGGCGGCCGTGGTGATCAGCTACCGGCCCAAAAGCGCCTTGCGCGACAGCGGCCGGGCGCTGGGGATCGACCTGGCCATCGTGGAAAAGGTGGCCAAGGCGCACCGCTGGTTCGACGGCAAGCGCGATCTGCTGGAGCGCCTGGCCGAATGCGGGCTGGACCCGGAAGCGGCATTGTCGCAGCAGTGGGCCGGCCTGGCGCAGCAGCTGCTGGGCTTTCCCCGCCATTTGTCCCAGCATCCGGGCGGCTTTGTGATTGCGCAAGGCAAGTTGTCGCGCCTGGTGCCCATCGAAAACGCGGCCATGGCCGAGCGCAGCGTCATCGAGTGGGACAAGAACGACCTCGAGGAACTGGGCTTGATGAAGGTCGATGTGCTGGCGCTGGGCATGCTGTCGGCCCTGCGCCGCGCCCTGGAAATGGTGAGTGCGCGGCGCGGCGAGGAATTCCGCCTGCAGGATATCCCGGCCGAAGACCCCGCCACCTACGACATGATGTGCGAGGCCGATACCATCGGCGTGTTCCAGATCGAGTCGCGCGCGCAGATGAGCATGCTGCCCCGGCTGCGTCCCCGCGAGTTCTACGACCTCGTCATCGAAGTGGCGCTCGTGCGTCCCGGCCCCATCCAGGGCGGCATGGTGCATCCGTATCTGCAGCGGCGCCAGCAGAAGGAAGCGGTCGACTATCCGAAGGGCCTGGAAAAGGCGCTGGGCCGCACTCTGGGCATTCCCATCTTCCAGGAGCAGGTGATGCAGGTGGCCGTCATCGCGGCCGGTTTCACGCCCGGCGAAGCGGACCAGTTGCGGCGCGCCATGGCGGCCTGGAAACGCAAGGGCGGCATGAACAATTACGAGGCCCGCATCGTCAATGCCATGGTGGAGAATGGTTACGACAAGGAGTTTGCCAAGGCCATCTTCAGCCAGATCGAAGGCTTTGGCGAATACGGTTTTCCCGAATCGCACGCGGCCAGTTTTGCGCTGCTCACGTATGCCAGTTCCTGGCTGAAATGCCACGAGCCGGCCGCCTTCCTGTGCGCCTTGCTCAACAGTCAGCCCATGGGCTTTTACAGTCCCTCGCAACTGGTGCAGGATGCGCGTCGGCATGGCGTGCAAGTGCTGCCTGTCGATGTGGCCGTCAGCGGCTGGGAAGCGGCATTGGAAGAAGGGCAGGGCGCCGCGCCCGCCGTGCGCCTGGGCTTGAACAGCCTGTTCGGCATGCGCGTGGAGGCCGCCCGGCGCATCGAGGATGCGCGCGCCATCGCCGCCTTCGTCGACGTGGCCGACCTGGCCCGGCGTGGCGGCCTGGACCGCCATGACTTGCAGGTGCTGGCCGCCGGCAACGCCCTGCATGCGCTGGCCGGCCACCGGCGCGCGGCCCTGTGGCAGGCGGCCGGCGCCGTGCCCGACAAGGATTTGCTGCGGCTTACCACGCACGAGGAAGACTTGCCCGTGCTGGGCGCGCCCACGGAAGGCGAGAGCATCGTCAGCGATTACCGCGCGCAGGGCCTGACCCTGGGCCGCCACCCGCTGGCGCTGCTGCGCAGGCAATTGCTGGAGCAGCGTTTCATGCCCGCGTCCGCGCTGGCCAGCTACACGGATGGCCAGCTGGCGCGCGCCTGCGGCATCGTCACCGTGCGCCAGCGCCCGGGCACGGCCAAGGGCGTGATTTTCATGACCCTGGAAGACGAAACGGGCACCGTCAACGTCATCGTCTGGCCCGACCTGGCGGAAAGCCAGCGGCGCGAAGTGCTGAGCGCGCCGCTGCTGGGCGTGTACGGCGTGTGGCAGCGCGAGGGCATCGTGCGCAACCTGGTGGCCAAGCGCCTGGTCGACATGTCGCACCTGCTTGGACGCTTGAGAACCAGCAGCCGCGATTTCTGTTGAGAGTTGCCGGTGGGGGGAGGGCATGGCATTATTTGCAGATGACAACATTACCCGAACCGATCATGCGTCCCGCCCTGGTCGCCGACGCACCCGCCATCGTCGCCCTGATCGACGACCTGATGCCCTTTTTGACCCTGCACCCGGACGGCGCGGGGGCGGACAAGTTCATCGAACATTGCCGCCAGCCAGCCATCGAAGGCTATCTGTCCGATCTGCGCTATGCCTACCAGCTCGCGCATATCGACGGCGAGCTGGCCGGCGTGGTGGCCATGCGCGACCACACGCATCTGTTCCACATGTTCGTGCCGCGCGCGCTGCACCGGCGCGGCATGGCGCGCCGCCTGTGGCAGGCCGCCCGCGATGCCTCGCTGGCCAGGGGCGGCGTGACGGCGTTTACCGTCAATTCCTCGGCCTACGCCTTGCCCCTGTACGAAAGCCTGGGCTTTGTCGCCACGGGACCCAAGGTGGAGACGGGCGGCATCGCTTTCGTGCCGATGCGCATGGAGTTGTAAAAATAACCCGACGGCAAGGGCCGGGGTCAGACCCGGCGGGTCTGACCCCAGTTTTTGCTTGCAGGCTTATGGCGCTTATTTACCAGCGCACGATCTTGCCCGGATTCATGATGTTCTTCGGGTCCAGCGCGTGCTTGAGGGCACGCATGGTGTCGATGGCGCCTTCGCCGTGCTCTTCCACGAGGAAGGCCATCTTGTGCATGCCCACGCCATGCTCGCCCGTGCACGTGCCGTCCATGCCGATGGCGCGCGTGACCATGTCGCTGTTGACCTTTTCCGCGCGCGCGATGTCGGCTGGGTCGTCCGGATCGACCAGCATCTGCACGTGGAAATTGCCGTCGCCCACGTGGCCGATGATGGCGTAGACGAGGCCTTGCGCTTCGCAATCGGCCTGGGTGGTGAGGATGCATTCGGCCAGGCGCGAAATGGGCACGCAGCAATCGGTGGAAATGGCGCGGCTGCCGGGGCGCATCTGCAGCAGGGCGAAATACGCGTTGTGGCGCGCGGCCCACAGGCGCGAGCGGTCTTCGGGACGGCTGGCCCATTCGAAATCGCTGGCGCCGTGTTCCGCCGCGATGGCTTGCACCTGCTGCGCCTGCTCGGCCACGCCGGCCGGCGTGCCGTGGAATTCAAACAGCAACAGCGGCTTTTGCGGCAAGGCCATCTTGTCGTAGGCGTTGATGGCTTTGACGCCATTTTCATCGAGAAACTCGACCCGCGCCACGGGAATACCCATCTGGATGGTCTGGATCACGGCGCTGACGGCCTCGCCCGTGCCTGGAAACGAGCACACGGCCGCCGAGATCGCTTCCGGCAGCGGATACAGTTTCACCGTCACTTCCGTGATGATGCCCAGGGTGCCTTCGCTGCCGACGAACAAGCGCGTCAGGTCGTAGCCGGCCGACGATTTTTTCGCCCTGGTCCCCGTCTTGATGATGCGGCCATCGGCCGTCACCACCGTCAGGGCCAGCACGTTTTCGCGCATGGTGCCGTAGCGCACGGCGTTCGTGCCCGAGGCGCGCGTGGCCGCCATGCCGCCCAGCGATGCATTGGCGCCCGGGTCGATGGGGAAGAACAGGCCCGTGTCGCGCAGCTCCTCGTTCAGTTGCTTGCGCGTCACGCCCGCCTGCACGGTGGCCGTCAAGTCTTCACCATGCACGGCTACCATCTGCTTCATTTGCGACAGATCAATCGTCACGCCGCCGTGCAGGGCCAGCACGTGGCCTTCCAGCGAGGTGCCGCTGCCATAGGCGATGACGGGCACGTCGTGCGCGCTGCACAGCTTGACGGCGGCCGCCACTTCCTCGGTGGAATGGGCGAAGATGACGGCGTCCGGCAGCATGGGGGGATAGCTCGACTCGTCGCGGCCATGCTGGGTGCGCATGGCTTGCGTCATGGAAAAGCGGTCGGCAAAGATCAGGGAAAGTACGGCAGCAAGGGATACGGGCAGCGGTTTTTTCAGCACCGCCAACTGGTCAGTTTGATTCACGCAAGTCCTCCGTTTTTTTTATTCTACTCCGCGTCCGGATATTTCACCGAAGCACCATATTGATGTTTGCCAGTTGTAAAAAAATCTGCATGGTTCGTCGTGTCTTGGTTGTAAATGAGAATCATTTCTATTAGAATGCCCGCCAGTAGTTATTTTGCAATGCGTGCTTCAACCCGAAAGGCCATGCCATGAAATTCCCCCTGTCCTTCTCCGCCGTCCTGCCCGCCTGCATGCTGGCCCTGAGCGCCTGCAGCAGCGTGGCTCCAGCGACTGACGCTGCCGCCGGTACCGCTTCCGCCGCCACGCAAGACGTGCGCCAGCTGGGCGAAATCGTCGACCTGCGCAGCGGCCAGCGCCTGAGCGCCGAGCAATTGCTGGCCCAGCTGGCCGCCGCGCCCCGGGTCATCGTCGGCGAGCAGCATGACCAGCTCAGCCATCACAAGATCGAGCAATGGCTGCTGCAGCAATTGCAGGGCCAGCGCCCGCAAGGCAGCGTGCTGCTGGAAATGCTGAATCCGGACCAGCAAGCCAAGGTGGACAAGGTCAAGCCGTGGCTGCAGACGGACCCCGTCGTGCGCCCCGAGCACGTGGCCGAGCTGCTGGCCTGGCAGCCCAGCTGGAAGTGGGAGCAATATGGCGACCTGGTGATGACCGTGATGCGCGCGCCGTATCCCGTCTGGTCGGCCAACCTGGACCGCAGCGAAATCAAGCAGCTGTTTATCGACAAGCCGGCCGTGCAGGGCAAGCATTCGAACCTGGCCAACGATGGCAAGGTGCATGACAAATTGAAGGACATCATCCGCGTCATGCATGACAACCAGATCGACGAGCCGCGCCTGGCCGCCATGCTGTCGGTGCAGCAGCAGCGCGACCGCCGCATGGCCGAGCGCCTGCTGGCCGCGCCCGCGCCGGCCGTGCTGATCGCCGGCGCCTACCATGCGCACAAGGATCTGGGCGTGCCGCTGCACGTGCAGGACTTGACGGGCGGCCCCGCGCCGCTGGTGCTGGTGCTGGCGCAGCAGGGCGCCGCCGTGCAGGCGTCGCAGGCGGACTTCGTGTGGTTCACGCCGCCAGTTGCCGCAACTGCAGCCGTCGCCAGCGCCAAGTAAACCGTTTCACCTCCGCCGGGTGTTCAGCCCGGCACTCTTCCCCAGCAAGCTCCCCCGCAGCAGCCAGGTAGTCCGTCCGATTTTTTTGCATGCGCGTGCGCGCCGTTGGCGCAGCCATGCCTGTTAACTACTGAAGCTTTCATGCGTATCCCTTTGTTCCATATCAACGCCGCCGGTGGCGTGTTTCTTTCCTTGTTCCATGCCGCGGCGCAAGCGTCCGCCTTGCCGCACGACATGTCGCCGCTGGGCATGTTCTTCGCCGCCGACCAGGTCGTCAAAAGCGTGCTCATCGGTTTATTGCTTGCCGCGCTGGCCACCTGGGTGGTCTTGCTGGTGAAGGGCGCCAGCTTGCTGACAGCGGGGCGCGAAGCGGCGCAAGCCGTCGCCGTGCTGAAGACGGCCAGCTCCCTGCCGGACGCTGCCGCGAAAGTGGAGGGCGCCGGCAAACGCTCGCTGGCGCAGCAGCTGCTCGATGACGTGCAGCAGGAGCTGAGCCTGTCGCACGCGCATGCGCCGGCGGCGGCCCTGAAGGAGCGGGCCGGCTTTCGCCAGGAACAGTGGATCGCGCAGCAGGTGCGCGCCATGACGCAGGGCATAGGCTTGCTGGCCAGCATAGGCGCCGTGGCGCCGTTCGTCGGCCTGTTCGGCACCGTGTGGGGCATCATGAACAGTTTCATCGGCATCGCCGCCAGCCAGAGCACGAACCTGGCGACAGTGGCGCCCGGCATCGCGGAAGCCTTGCTGGCCACGGCCCTGGGCCTGGTGGCGGCGATTCCCGCCGTCGTCATCTATAACGTCTTGAGCCGCGGCATCAACCAGTACAAGGCGCAGCTGCGCGCCGCCTCCGCGCAAGTGCTGCTGATGCTGAGCCGCGACCTCGACACGCGCAAGCAGGCCTGAGCCATGGCCAGCCTTTTTCCTGTGCCGGACGACGACGCGGCCGACATGCCGGAGCTCTGCGAGATCAATGTCACGCCCTTCATCGACGTGATGCTGGTGCTGCTGATCATTTTCATGGTGGTCTCGCCGCTGGCCACCGTCGACCTGAAGATCGACTTGCCGGCCGCTACGGCCAAGCCCGAGCCGCGTCCCGAAAAACCGCTGTTCGTATCGCTGAAGGCGGACCGCAGCCTGTACTTGGGCGAGTCGCCCGTGGCGCGCGAGCAGCTGGGCCGTTTGCTCGACGCCGAGACGGGCGGCGACCGCCAGCGCACCTTGTTTTTCCAGGCCGACAAGCAGGCCGCATATGAAGACGTGCTGGGCGTGATGGATGCGCTGCGCCAGGCCGGTTATCTGAAAGTGGGCCTGGTGGGCCGGGAGGGCGGGTGAGTGCGCCGTCCACGCTGGCGCCGCGTCCCGTCCTGAACTGGGGCATCGCCACGGCGCTGGTGGTCGCCACGGCGCTGGCATTGCTGCTGTGGGCCGGCTGGCAGCCCGTTGCCGTGGCGCCTGCCAATCCGGCCGCCAGCGTGATGGTGGTGTTTGCCGCGCAGGCGACATCGCCGGAAACGCAGGTTGCGCAGGCCGTGGGCGCGCGCCAGTCGGCCGCGTCCAGCGATGCCCGACCGGCAAAGAGCACGGCCCGGCAAGAGGCGCTGCCCGTGCTGGCGCGCGCCGCCGCGCCGGACATCGTCGCGGCGGAAAGGGCCGTGCAGGCGGCAGCCAGTCCCTCGCCGGAGCCGGCCAAGGAGGCCGCCAGGGAAACATCGTCCGTGCCGGCGCAAGCCAGCA
>NZ_WFLL01000064.1:0-25639 GCF_009208755.1 Janthinobacterium sp. FT14W
GCACGGCGGAGCGAAGCGCCGCCAGCGCCGGCTGGTGCGTGCCGGGTGCCAGCAAGGCGATGACCGCGGCCCCGGTCCGCACCGCCTGCGCCACGCCGCGCTCCAGGCGCGGCAGCAGGACGCGCACGAGTTTTTCCTGCCGCAGCTGCGCCCGCGCGAGCCGTTCACGCAATCCCAGCAAGCGCAGCTCGAGGCGTTCGACCAAGCCCGCCTTGGGCCCCATGCCATGCATGCGCACCACCAGCCCCATGGCCGAGCGGAACTGCTGCCAGTAGTGCAGTACCGACGTGTAGTGCCTGTCGGCCGCGCCGCCAGGCAGCATGCGCAGCTGCAGCGGCGCGCCGGAATGGGCGAAACGCCAGAGCGGCGCGCCGCGTGCCGCATGGAAGCGCTGTGCCAGGCCGGCGCAGCCAAGGCGCATGGCGCGCATCAGAGTACCCCCGCCACCGCGGAATAGACGCTGCTCGCGAGGCTCTTGCGGATGCCTTCGTGCGCCAGCGTAAACGACTGGCACGCCACCAGGCTGCCGCCCGCGTCAAGGCTCGGCCCTTGCCACTGGACGGGCCAGGCATTGTAGAAATCCCACCAGACGCTGGGCAGGCCGCGGTCGTCGAGCAGGTAGATGGAGCCGTTCCTGCGCCGGATGGCTCCGCTCAGCGTGGACTGGTACCACAGCCACATCGGGTCGAGCGCCGTGATGCCGGCCTTGAGCACCAGGTCGGAACAGGTCACCTGGCCGGGCAGCTTGTACTCGATGTCGTTGACGCCGCCCTGGCGCACGGTGCGCACCTCGGTCTTCGATTCGAGCCCGTCGACGGACATGAAGCCGCCCACCAGGATGCCCTCGACTTCGACAAAAAAATTGTAGGCCTTGAACGGGTCGATACGCAGGCCCAACTGGCGCTGCGCGGCCCCCATGACTGCATTCACACCGACCACCATCTCATGCTCCCAGGTTGTGCACCGACTTGTGCCGCTCGTCGGCATTCATCGTCTGGTTGATCTTGCTGATTTCGCCGCACCAGCGGCGCCGCTCGGCATGCTCCATCGCCATCAAGTCCTCATGCGACCAGTGAAAGTGATAGGCAAGGAAGGCTATCTCTGCGTAAAGCTGGTCGGAAACTGGAGCAAGCCCGGCTTTCCCGGGGCGCCCTGCGCCTCCCCCTGCACGCCCGTGTCGTCGGTGTCGACCTGATTGATCTTGTTGTATAACTGCTGCAGGTGGAAGAAGTCGGCCGCGAACAGTTCCTCGACCACCTTGGTGCTGACCATTTCCAGGCTGCCCAGGCGCACGATCACGCGCGACAGCACGATGATGATCAGGTAGGCCGGGTTGCTCTGCACCCGGTGGTCCTTGAGCGGCAGGATCTCGTCGCCGGCGGTAGCCAGGCGCATCACGCCATTGCGGTGCAGGTTGCCGTCGCCGTCGCGGTAGCCCAGCGGCAGGATAAATTCGATTTCGGTACAGATCACGCTCATTGCCGTTCCTCCTGGTGCGCGTTACGCCACGCGGGTCATGTATTGCATCGTCAGTTCGAACGTCTCGATCATCACGTCGCTGCTGGCCGCGTTGAGCCCCGAACTTTCGTATTTGCTGGCCCAGGCGCTGATCACGTTCCAGCGCGCCTTGTCGGCGCCGCCCGCATCCAGCAGGATCAGCGAGACGTTCTTCTGCGCCCCCTTGGCGCCCGAACCCTGGGTCGACACCAGCTGGTACCAGTTGTACAGGTCCATCGAGTCGGTCAAGCCCTTTTTCAGGCTCAGCTTGCCGTAGCTGGTCAGTCCGGACAGCGAGCGCTTGTAGACCGGGTCCGTGCCTTCGCGGTACTCGACCGCCTCGATCGTGCTGTCCGGTACGCTCGCCTCGGAAAACGCGGCGATCTGGATGCCGGCGATCTCGACCCGGAAGCGGAATCCCCGGTAGGGATCGGTTAATTGTGTGGCCATGCGCGTTCTCCGCAATCAATCGGTGTGGATGGGGTCAGCTGCCGGAATCGGGCGCGCTGGTTTTCTGGGTCAGGCGCAGGACGACGAATTCGGCCGGATACACGGCCGCCAGGCCGATGTCGATGAACAGTTGTCCCTGCATGCGCGTGTCGATCGGATTGTTGGATGCGTCGCAAGTGACGAAGAACGCTTCGGCAGCCGTCGCACCGAACAGGCCGCCCTGCTGCCACAGCGTGGTCAGGAAAGCGCTGACGTCGCGCGTGATGGATGACCAGAGCTGCTGGTCGTTGGGCTCGAACACCACCCACATCAGGCTTTGGCGCAGGCTTTGCTCGACATAGATGAACAGCCGCCGCACGCTCACGTAGGTCCACTCCGTATTGAGCGCCAGGGTGCGCGCGCCCCAGATCACGTTGCCGTAGTTGATGAAATTGCGGACCGCGTTGATGCCCTCGGGGTTCAGCAAGTCCTGGTCGGCATCGGTCAGGGACTGGTCGAGCAGCACCGCGCTCATCAGGGCGCCATCATTGACCCCGGCCGGCGACTTGAACACGCCCACATTGATGTCGGTGTACGCATAACGGCCCAGTACCGGCCCGGACGGCGGGATCGGCACGTTGGCGCCCGCGATCGGGTTGTAGATGTAGACCCATGGATAATACAGGGCGCCGAAGTCGGAGTTGAGCGCATTCGGGTTGCCTTTCGGCGCCTGGCCCTGGCCGGACTTGAATGACAGGATGTCCTGCACGCTCTGGCCGAATGGCGGGTCGATCACATAGAACAGGTTGCGCTTGTCGATGCAAAACATCAGGCCGGAATTGATCAGGGTGCCCTGCAGCGCCAGCGACTGCTTGCCGCTGTTGTCGGTGGCCGTGACGGTGTCGGGCACCGACAGCAGGCTCAGGCCTTGCACCTTGTCGAGCAGCTTGGTGGCATCGGTCAGGTCGTAATTCGGATTCCCGCCGTTGCTCAGCGCCGTCGGCCCGCCATTCGGTGGCCGCACTGGCGGCGTGGGCGAAGCGGTGCTGTTGACCCCCACGCGGATGAACATGGAATTGGCGTTGATCTGCGCCGCCAGCGCGCTGGGCTTGTTTGCCTCGTTGATCATGCTGTTGGCCGTGAAGCCGTTGAACTGCTCCAGGACGTAATAGGAAGCCGTGCCGAAGGTTTGCGGGCTCAGGCTGTTCTGCAGGATATATTGCTGCAGCAGCAAGTTCGGCATGCTCGCCACCACGGGCGTGGCGGGCGTGCCCATCAGCGCCGCCGCCACCATCACGGTGACATTGAAGACGGGCGTGGTGGGCGCCGGCGTGATGCTCGGGTCGGTCGCGCTGGCGTTGCTGATCATGATGCTGATGGCGTTGCCCCAGGGGCCCGGTGTGACGGCCGTGACCGCCAGCGGCTGTTTGGCGCTGGCGCACTTGGCGCTCGCCTTGTCGCTGGCGCGCACCACATAGCAGGCGGCGCCCCCTTCGTTGAAAAATTCGTAGACCGACCACGACACCATCGCATACCAGGCCAGCTGGCCGAACGTGCGCTGGTAGGCGGCCCAGCTGGTGAGCAGGACGGGCTGCATGTACGGCCCCGTTTCCGTCACGCCGACGAAAGCCGGGGTCGATGTCGAAGCCCCCTGGATACTGCGGGCGCTGGGTACTTCCTGAATATAAATACCGGGATGGTTATAAGTGGCCAAAATAAGTCTCTCGTGTGGATTACGGCATCTCGATGTCAAGGAACAGCATGGAACCTGGTTGCACGCTGACCTGCCTGCTGACCTTCGCGTGGCCCGCCTTGCTAAAGCCGAGCTCGACCGTGGTCGGCTCGTCCAGTTTACCCCGCAGCGCCAGCGCGTAGCGGCCCGCATAGCGTCCGTAGGCGGACGAGGCGCCCGTCAGCGCCTGCGCCTTGGCGCGCGCGCCCTGGTAATTGGCGCTGATGGCGACCTGGGCCAGGGGCTGCGCGGCGGCGTCGACGATCTTGCCGCGGATCAGCGTGGTCCCCTCGGGATACGGGTACAGGGGACTGGGCGCCAGCACGCAGGCGACGATGGCGTCGGCCAGCGGCTCCCTGAGCGGTACCTCGAACGTCAGCTGCTGGTCGAAATAGCGGTGGTCGGTGCTGAGCACGTCGAGCCGGTAGGTGCCGTCGTCGAGACCGGCAAAGGCATAAAAGGCCTGGGCCTTGTCCTGCGCCACGACCGGCTTGTCGTCCAGCAGGAAATGCGCACGCGCGCCCACCGCCGGCGCCATGCTGAAACCGTCGATCAGCTGAATGACGGCGCTCAGCTTCATGCCTGCCCCGCCGCAGTCACGGCGCGGCGCGCCGCACTCAGTTCGCTCTCGCCAACCATCTCGGCACTCGGCTGCAGCGCCGACGCGATGCGCACCGGCGACAGCGTGTACAGCTTGGTCAGCTTGTAGGGTTTGTTCGGGAAGCCGCTCCAGATATTGTGCAAAGTAATGATGGGGCTGGCGTCGGGCACGATGGCGATCGACTCGTTGCCGCTGGCCTTGAGCTGCGGATGCAGCCAGGCGCCCGTGAGCGCTGGCACGTCGTGGAACAGACGCACCAGCTTGTCCACCAGTACCAGCTCCAGTTCGGCCGAGCGCGCGTACGGCACCATCATGTAGAGCAGGTCCGACACCAGCGGCGGCGCCGTCACCGCCAGCGCATGCGGCCCGCCCGCGCCCTGGGTGCGCGTCAGCGTGGGCGGCAGGTTGCGCAGGTAGGGATTGATCTCGATGTTGTACAGGTAGAGCGAGAGCATGGTCGCGCCCTGGCTGTCGATCTCTGCGGGCGAATCGAAGACGACCGCCGATTCGTTCTCGAATTCCGGGATATGCGCGCGAATCAGCGCGCGCAGCGACTCGCTCACGCAGCGCAGCACCTGTCCGGAATCGAGCGTCGCCGGTCCCATGGCTAGAGGGTAAACACGGTGAAGGTCTGGCTGACCAGTTGCGGCTGGCGATTGCCAATGTGGGCATACAGGCTCACGTTGGGGTCGCAGGTGGCCTTGAGGTAGATGTACGGAAGCTCGTGCGGCTGCCAGCTCAGGTAAGCCTGCATGAAAAAGTCCAGCGTGGCGCCGGCATCGGCGCTCTGGCTCGTCTCGAACTCCAGCACGCGGGTGCCGTACGACAGGAACTTGAGCGGCAGGCTGGGCTGCGCGCCGGCCAGGCGGATGCCACTCGACTCGTCGCCTCCGGGCCCCAGGCACCAGGTGGCCAGTCCCAGGCCCTTCTTGGTCGACAGTTCGAGGGCGATGCGGTCGCCCGGATAGGCATTCTGCACCGACACGATCACGCTGCGCGAATTGGCGTCGGGCTCGCGCAGGGCCGCGCTGATGCGGCCGTTGCGCCACTCCATCGCGCGCTGCGAACCGAAAAACGCCATCACGCTCGCTTCGTTATTCAGCGTGCAATAGCCTTGCAGATAATCGACGCCGGGGGCCACGCGCAGGAACAGGGTCATGGTGAAGCCGTTGAGCGCGGCGCCGCTGCTGGCAGTGCGGATGGCCAGCAAGCCGCCGCAAAACTCCACCGAGCGGATGCACGACTGGCGCTGGCCGCCGCTCTGCTCGGCCACCACGGTGAAGCCCATGCTGTCGCCCGAGCGCGCGCCCAGCGACCATTCGGTGCCGGCCGTGGTGAACGTGAAATTGATGTTCGAATCGGCCGCGACATTCTTGAATATCAACACGACCGGCAAGAGATCGCCCTGCATGCGCTGGCCGTCCGCGGCATCGGGCTGGAGTACTGGAGTATTCATCAGGCAAGATCGATCGCAAATGAACTCAGGCCGATGACCGTGCTGCGGTCGCCACGCGACTGCAGGCAGACGCTGGCGCCGGGCGGCAGGTCAACCCGGCCCTGCAACTGCGGCTGGGTGGTCTGCACGTACAGCTCGATGCTGAGCTCGTCGCAATCCTGGTAGGTTTCAAGGATGATTTCGCGTGCGTTGATGAGCAAGCTGCTCAGATACATGGCTGGCGCGCTGCTGGACATGCACAGACCGACCATGCGGCTGTCCGCGCCGCCTTCGCTCCAGATCGCCTTTTGGTCGGCGCGGATGGTCAGGAAGGCCTTGCTGTTGGCGCGCAACTGGAAAAACCGGATGCTCAGCTGGCGAAACGTCGTCACTTCGTGGTAGCACTGCTCGTTGAGCGCGTGCAAAGGATTGCTCAGCAGGTGCGATTGCAGGTGCTTCAGCTCATGCGGGTTCAAGGCCAGGGCATCGATCTGGATACGCGCCATGATCAGTTTTGCCTCGGCCTGCGCCAGGGCCGGGCCGGCCGGCTTGCTGACGGACACGGAGCGCTTGCGCGGCGCGGCGGCCGGCGCATGCTCCGCCGGCGCCGTCGCCGCAGCCAGGTCGGTACCGCCCGTTGTCCGTTTGCTCATCGCGTGCTTATTCCGGGAAGGTGATGGTGTTCTTGCCCACTTTCAGGGGCACCTGGCCGCTGCCCCCGAGAAATTTATAATAGCCCAGCACGGTCACATCGACATAGGTGAAGTTGACGATCATGCTCGCGCCGGCCGGGACCACGCCGACCACCACTTCCAGCGCTTGCTGGTCGCCCGATGGATTGGCGCCTGCCTGCAGGTTGATGCCATTTTCCTTCACGTTCAGGTAGGCCAGCGGAGGCGTGGCCGACGCGCCGCCCCAGGGCTGGATCTGCACCGGGGTTCCGGTCAGCGAAATCTTGTTGGCATCGGTGATCGACAGGACGGCGTTCAGCGGGACCGTGTTGTCGGACCTGACTTCAAAGATGAATGCGATCGAATATTCTTGCACGGTAATTCCTCGAAGAGCCAAAAAAGGATGAATGCCCTGCCGCGGGCGGGCATTCACACGGGTGCCGCTGCGCCAGCTTCAGCAAGGCTTAATTCGGCCACTCCAGGATGACAAAGTTCTGGCTCAGCGTGATCGGCTTCTTGCCATCGAAATTGAAGGTCAGTACGGGGCCGCTATCGCTGGTCGACTTGATCTTCAGCAGCGACAGGCTGCCATTGGCCGTCAGGCAAGGCGAAATGTTGAAGGTTACCGAATCCGAACCGCCGGTGCTGATCTGCAGGTCGATCAGCACGCCATTGACGCTCAAGCTGCTCAACGGCAGGGCCACGCCGCCCGTCGCGGTGAGGGTGATCCCCGAATTGCTGTCTTCCGATGGATCGCCGGTGCTCCAGCACAAGGTGTCCGACTTCGTTTCGATGTCCAGTGTGACCGAGATGCGCTGGCCAGGCTGGGCGTTTTGCACACTGATTTCCGCCGTGGCGTACTTGTACTCAGATGTCATGATGCATTCCTCTAAGAGTGAAAATTCGTTGAACTACACGCGTCCGTTTTTTCAAGCCGACTGACAATGCATTGGTCAGCAACAACATTAAGCCACGGTGGCGCGGCGCGAGTCACCTGACAAATGTGCCAGTTTGCGCGGGCATGGCTTTGGTGTATCCGCAGCACGTCGCGCGAGCGGAGCCGGCCATGGGCAGAATACTCACGCATTCTCACCGCCTGGCACGACAAACAGAGGCTTTCCGCCGCATTTCTTGCATCAGCAGAAATCTTCAAAGGCCAAGGATTGTGACAATGTCTCGATTGCTAGAAAACTATTATTTTTACTAGGTGTTGCCGATGCCCAAATCCTGCAAGATAGAAATCTGCCCTTCGTTTAACCTTCGTATTGTGATGCTGCGCCCGCTCCTGCCGCCGCGCCTGATGCCAGGCGGCGATTTCGACTATGCCGTGATCGCCGGGACGCGTCTTGCACGTTGGCGTCACGAATCACCATCATCAACCCGAGGAGTGTTCCATGGTGCTGCTGGATGACCTGTTTAGCCTGGTGCAATGCCAAACCGAAGCGGACTGGAGCCGTCTCCTGTTCAGCATTGGCGCGCAGTGCGGCTTTGAACATGTGTACTACGGCGTCGCGCCGGACAAGACAGTGGCTTTTCACTGGCCGGCGCCGGCGGCGTCCTTTGTGGTGAGCAACTACCCGCCATCCTGGCACGCGCTATATGTTGCGGAGCGCCTGCACGAAAGCGATCCCAGCATCGCCCATTGCCTGGCCAACACCATGCCCCTGCTGTGGCGGCCGGAAAGTTTTACCGGCCCGGCGCAGCGCGCCTTCTATGAACAGGCGTGCCAGCATGGCATGCGCTCCGGTTTTTGCTTTCCGGTGCATGGCGCCAGCGGCGAAACAGGCATGTTGGGTTTTGTCCGGAACGCGCCGCCGATGGAAGCAGAACGCGACAGCTTTGCGACGATTGCGCAGTTGGCCCTGATCCGCGACTACGTGATCGAATCATCCGCCCGCTTCATCAAACACGACGCGCCGCCCGCGCTCGGCGCCAATCCGCTGACCACGCGCGAAATGGAATGCCTGCAGTGGATCATGGCGGGCAAGTCCTCGTGGGAAATTTCGCGCATCCTGCTGCGTTCCGAAGGCACCATCAATTTTCATGTATCCAATGCGAAAAAGAAATTCAACGTACAGACGCGCCAGCAAGCCGTCCTCAAGGCCATCAAAGCCGGCTTCCTGATTCCGTCCTGAGCCGGCTATCGTTTCCGCCCCGCCCGGTGGCCCAGGAATGGTACCGGTGAGGCAAGCGAACCTGCGAAAGTGGAGTTCCTCCCGGCATGGCCTTCCGTCTCGTGACTGCAGAGAAAGACAAGTCCGTTCGCTCCAGCCTGTCACCCGGTCATTCTGGCAATGACACCGTCGCTCGATTGCACCAGCAATCGCAATCCCGCCCGGAATACTCGATCGCAACGGTAAAAGCATGGAAAAGATCGGAGATGCCGACCGTGGCACACCGTTTGGCGCCCATGCCATGGCAGCCACGCGCACTGTTTGAGTACTTGGACACATTGATAAACTCAAATATGGGCTTGTCCGGAACTCTCATTGTGGGGTCGGCGCCATAGGTCCCGCCTGACTGGCGCGGGACTCGATCGCCTCGGCCATTGCTCTTTTCATCGGTGCAGCGCTGACCGCGCAGCAAAAGGCGCTGGCGCTGACTGCGTAAGCAGCTATCGTTTTCACTGGTGCGGGCGTAAAAAAGCCCCTCATAAATCAGGGGCCTGGGAGATTCGTCGAGCCGATGTTAGCCTACAGCACAGGCCAGGGTCAGATACCGTCTTGAATGGCAAGTCCTTTTGCCAAATAATGTGCATCAAAGGGCGTGTCAGTATGGATCACACCATAGATCAGATGTGCTAGTTTGTGCATGATCGCTCCAATCACGGCTTTTTTCGCCATGCCCGTGGCAGACAAACGTTCGGCAAAACGGCAAAGAATGGGATTGTGGCGGCGTGCGACCAAGCTGGGAATGTAAAGCGCGGTGCGCAGCGAGGTATTGCCGGTACGACGGATCATCGTACGTCCCTTCAGCGAAGTGCCAGAATTGCGCTGACGAGGAGTGACGCCAAGAAAGGCAGCAAATGCCTTGGCGTTGCAAGACCGACGAATATCTCCTGACTGGCCAAGTATCCTGGCGGTTGTGGCCATGCCAACATCAGGGATGCTGACAAGAAGCTGGGCATCATGTTTCAGCCTGGGATGGCGATCAATATGATCGTTAATGTCGCTCTCCAGCTTCGCAATTTCAGCGCTCAGCCAGGCAATGTGCTGCTGTACCTGTGCCGCGACATCTTCCATGCCGATGACAGCATGGACTTCCACCCGATTTTCTTCCTGTTGGCGTATATCTTTGAGTGCCTGCACGCGCAACGTCCATGCCCGCAACTGGCGCTGCTCCAGCCGAGGCGGCAGCCATGCTGCCGGTCGCATCGATGGCGTCATTTTATTGCGGATGTTTTCACAGGCGCCAAAGCCCTTGATGCAAGCAGGATTGACTACACTAACGATGAGTCCTGCCTGATGCAAGGCCAGCGCCACTGGTTCAGAATAGACTCCAGTGGCTTCCATACAGACGTGCATTACCGACATCGGTACGGGCGACTTGCCAAGCCATTCGCGCAATGATTTGTGCCACTCGGCGGTGTTCTCAAGCACTTCGGCCTTCATCTTGCCGCTCACAAGCATGGCAACATCCAGTTTCTTCTTGCTCACATCAATACCAACAACCGCGCATGCCGTATCCATTTTTGACCTTCCTCGGATACAGGCTTACGCAGCATAGCGATGGCCCAAGTACCGTTCGGACTAGTAAAATGAAACAGGCAAAGGTACCTATCTGACCAACGTGCTCAAGGACACTCGGTCTGATCAGCATCACTCTGCCTGGGCGCCACCACGTCCTCATTATCTGACGGAGATGCGGTATATTCAGCGAGGTCCGGCATTCGTACACGATCTCCACCTTGGCCAGGCCGACCGGAAGGAGTACGAAACAAGGATGCCGCCATGCCGCTCCCGGGCGGTAAAATCATTGCTGTTGATCAGGCTGTGGCTAGCAAGACGCTCTCGTTCCTTTCATCACTGTGGAGGCAGCTGCATCACAGCCGGTCATTCATGAACGTTGTATATTGAAAGACAATATGTATGTCTGGCAACACCCATGTTTCTGAGCGCCTCAAAAGCTGCCGCGAGAATCTTCATATCTCACAAGTGCTGCTTGCCGAACTGGCGGGCATCAATCCCACGCAACTGTATCGCTATGAATCAGGCAAAGCCAAACTGCTTATGGACGCGGCAGAGAAGATTGCCGCGGCCCTCGGCGTCAGCGCCGCCTGGCTTGTGCATGGGACAATGCCCATCGCCAGAGGGACGCAAACCGACCCGCCAGTGCCGGCCGGAGGGACGCTGATCCTGAATTTTCTGGAACTTCCCCCCGCGCTTGCCGCCGCCGTGAAGCGCCTGTCCATGCAAAATGGCAGCACCGTAGAAATAGAGCTGCTGCACCTCGCGCATCAAGGCCTCGAAACCATCCCCAAAAAAGCCGTGGATTGCGCCGAGACCGCAAGCAAGAGCGAGAAATAACCAGATCACTGCCTTGCTGAAAAGTCGCGGTAGATGGAGTGGTGCAGCTCACGGGAAAATACCCGGAGCGTGATCGATGCGCTGACCTGTGTAGTCAAAAAACTGCCTGATGGCTGGCTGGAGTCATTGACCCGGGATCGCGGTGCAGACGTCAATGCACGCATTTCCATGGCGCGAAGGATCAACTGCACGCACATCAAAAAAATGGCCATTGATAATTCTTTTTGAATTATCAACGGCCATCAATTTTCACTTTAAACTCAAACAGTTAAAGCGAACCCATCACTCCCATTCGATGGTCGCCGGCGGCTTGCCCGAAATATCATAGACGACGCGGTTGATGCCGCGTACTTCGTTGATGATGCGGTTCGATACCTTGCCCAGCAAGCTGTGCGGCAAGTGCGCCCAGTGAGCCGTCATGAAGTCCTGCGTTTGCACGGCGCGCAGGGCCACCACGTATTCATAGGTGCGGCCATCGCCCATCACGCCCACCGATTTGACGGGCAGGAAGACGGCAAAAGCCTGGCTGGTTGCTTCGTACCAGTTCGCTGGCAGCGCGTCCGGATCGACGGCCTGGCCGGCAACGAATTCGTATGGCGTATTGCGCAGTTCTTCGATGAAGATGGCATCGGCGCGGCGCAGCAGGTCGGCGTAGTCTTTCTTGACTTCGCCGAGGATGCGCACGCCCAGGCCAGGGCCCGGGAACGGGTGGCGGTAGACCATGTCATGCGGCAAGCCGAGCGCGACGCCGAGCTTGCGCACTTCGTCCTTGAACAGTTCGCGCAAGGGTTCAAGCAGCTTGAGCTTCATGGTGTCCGGCAAGCCGCCCACGTTGTGGTGGCTCTTGATGGTCTGGCCCTTTTTGCCCTTGCCCGCCGATTCGATGACGTCCGGGTAAATCGTGCCTTGCGCCAGCCATTTGGCGTTGATCAGCTTGCCAGACTCGACCTGGAACACTTCGACGAATTCGCGGCCGATGATCTTGCGCTTCTGCTCGGGGTCGGTGACGCCGGCCAGGTGGCCCATGAACTGGTCTTCCGCATCGACGCGGATGACTTTCACGCCCAGGTTCTTGGCGAACATGTCCATCACCATCTTGCCTTCGTCCAGGCGCAGCAGGCCGTGGTCGACGAACACGCAGGTCAGCTGGTCGCCGATGGCGCGGTGGATCAGTGCTGCCGCGACGGACGAATCGACGCCGCCGGACAGGCCCAGGATGACTTCATCCGTGCCTACTTGCGCGCGGATCTTTTCCACCGCTTCGCTGATGTAGTCGGGCATGTTCCAGTCCGACTTGCAGCCGCAGATTTCATGCACGAAGCGGCCGATCATGGCCTTGCCCTGCACCGTGTGCGTCACTTCCGGGTGGAATTGCACGCCGTAGAACTGGCGCTCTTCGTCGGCCATGGCCGCGATCGGGCAGCTCGGGGTGTTGCCCATCAGCTTGAAGCCCGGCGGCATTTCCAGCACCTTGTCGCCGTGGCTCATCCATACTTTCAGCATGCCGTGGCCTTCGTCGGTGACGAAGTCGGCAATACCGTTGAGCAGCTTGGTGTGGCTGCGGGCGCGCACTTCGGCGTAGCCGAACTCTCGCACCAGGCCGTTTTCCACCTTGCCGCCCAGCTGGGCCGCCATGGTTTGCATGCCGTAGCAGATGCCCAGCACGGGCACGCCCAGCTCGAACACGGCTTGCGGCGCGCGCGGCGAATCGCCGTCCAGCGTGGAGTTGTGGCTGCCCGACAGGATCACGCCGGCAGCGCCGTAGTTGCGCACGAATTCATCGCTGACGTCATACGGGAAGACTTCGGAAAACACGCCGGAATCGCGCACGCGGCGGGCGATCAACTGGGTGACTTGGGAACCGAAATCGAGAATGAGGATTTTAGAATGCATGATGGGGGACTTTATTCAGGGTCAATTGCAAGACCGGCGCCTAAGGCGCCGGTCCGGACTATCGCTACCGCTTATTCGGAGCGGTAGTTCGGTGCTTCTTTCGTGATCTGCACATCATGGACATGCGACTCGCGCATGCCGGCCGAGGTGATTTCCACGAATTCCGCCTTCTCGCGCAGTTCGTCGATGGTGGCGCAACCGCAGTAACCCATCGATTGACGCACGCCGCCCACCAGTTGGAAGATGATCGCCAGCACGCTGCCTTTGTAGGCCACGCGGCCTTCGATACCTTCCGGCACGAATTTGTCGGCCTTCATGGTGGCGTCCTGGAAATAACGGTCAGCCGAGCCATCGGACATCGCGCCCAGCGAACCCATGCCGCGGTAGGACTTGTAGCTGCGGCCCTGGTACAGGATCACTTCGCCTGGCGCTTCTTCCGTGCCGGCAAACATGGAACCCATCATGACGGTCGAGGCGCCAGCGGCCAGCGCTTTCGAAATATCGCCCGAGAAGCGGATGCCGCCGTCGGCGATACATGGCACGCCCGTGCCTTCCAGTGCTTCCGCCACGTTCGAAATGGCCGTGATTTGCGGCACGCCCACACCGGCGACGATACGCGTGGTGCAGATGGAGCCAGGGCCGATGCCGACCTTGACGGCGTCGGCACCGTATTCCACCAGCGCCTTGGCGGCAGCGGCGGTAGCGATGTTGCCACCAATCACTTCCACTTGCGGGTACTTGGTCTTGATCCAGCGTACGCGGTCGAGGATGCCTTGCGAATGGCCGTGGGCCGTATCGACCACCAGCACGTCGACGCCGGCAGCGACCAGCAGGTCGATGCGCTCTTCATCCTTGGCGCCCACGCCGACGGCAGCGCCGACCAGCAGTTTGCCCTGGCTGTCTTTCGACGCGAACGGGTGCGAAGTCGACTTCTGGATATCCTTCACGGTGATCAGGCCGCGCAGTTCGAACGCGTCGTTGACGACCAGCACGCGCTCGAGGCGGTGCTTGTTCATCAGGCGCTTGGCTTCGGCCGTGTCCGCATCTTCGTTGACGACGACGAGTTTTTCGCGCGGGGTCATCTTGGCGGAGGCTTCCGCGTCGAGTTCCTTTTCAAAGCGCAAATCGCGGTTGGTAATGATGCCGACCACTTCCTTGCCCTTGACGACAGGGAAACCGCTGATGCCGTATTGTTCCGTCAACGCGATCACGTCGCGGATTTTCATGTCCGGCGGAATCGTGATCGGATCGCGCAGCACGCCGGCTTCGAAACGTTTTACACGGGCCACTTCACGTGCCTGGTCCTTCGGATTCAAATTCTTGTGGATGATACCGATGCCGCCTTCCTGGGCCATCGCGATCGCCAGACGGGCTTCCGTCACCGTATCCATGGCTGCGGACAGCAAGGGAATATTCAGGGTGATATTGCGGGTCAGGCGAGTTTTGAGGGACGTATCGGCGGGCAGAACGTTGGAGTAGGCTGGGACGAGCAGCACGTCATCGAATGTGAGTGCTTTTTGAAGTAGACGCATAGCATTTCCTATTGGCGCAAAAGCAGATTATACAGAAATTCTTGATTCTTGTCTTAAACATTCTCAAACCCCTGTAGACATAGAGTGCATGCCATTCTTGCTTCTATGGAACGGCCTGGAAAAGTCTGGAAAAGTCTGCGTTTTCGCCCAAATTTCGCCCGGATATTTGCCCACCTTGCGGGCCATCATGACCATAAATGAGACTGCACAAGATCAAGGGGGGAGATGCCCAACATACTAGAAGGCACACGCCGCCTATAAGCATATCGCCAAAAGGAAAAATTACAATGAAGCATACGCTGGGCGCCCTCGTCTTGCCGTTCCTGCTCAGCTGTGCTGCGGGCGGCAATACCGAACGCTGCGGCGGTGAACTGATGGGGCTGAACAGCTTCACATTCGCGGCCCGCTACGGCACACCCGCGACCTACCAGCAGCAAGGCGAGTACCTGCAACTCAACTATGGCAGCGCAGCAGCTGGCTGCCAAGTCATCGTGCTGGTCGACCAGATGCAGCGCGTGGTCGGCTGGGCATCGCCAGGCCCCCGATGCGACGGCCCCGGGCAAGATGGGCACGCACAGCCAGACCTGAACGTATTGAACCAGTGACCCGTTAATCGTTTCGTTCTCATACCCTTTCAGAATCAGGCCATTGACATCCAAACGCTCCATCGTCGGCTCAAAAAGCGGTTTACACACGTTAACAGACCCGACATAGTTTGATCGAATACGCGAAGCGGAGCTATGGTAGCGCACGCACGCCCCCACTCCCGTATGCTCGAAAACAAGCAGCCCCTCCAATGGATCTGAATCAAGCATTTCTTGGCGATTAATCCGGCGCCCCTTATTTCTGAGCACGGTGACACGGACAGGCATGCCCTGGCGATCCACTACCTTCTCGGGCCACGCATGTTTGTTGATCCGTCCATAGCCTAATAAAGGTACTGTATAAAAACACAGTATATTACCAAGCCAGGAAAACCAAAAGGCGGAATTTGTAACTAAAAGAGGCCGCCCTGCTCCGCTGGCGCGGCCGGCGTCAGCACTTTCGCCCTCGCTCTCGCTTGCATGGGGTCGCGCTGCGCGACGAGCAGTTCTACAGGATATTGCCGATAAACGTCTTCTTCCGACATCAGCGAGCCGTCCAACCAACCCTGGTACTGGGCTGTATCCAGAATCATCACCATACGCTTCTCATCGTCTGGTTTGTGGAAGCGCTGCATCAGCGGATGCCCGTCGGCATTGATCGTCAGCATCGAGAACGACAGCAGCTGATCGGCAGGCCGGTATTCCCAGATGCCGGCAATGGCCACGGGGCCACCATCCGCACGCTCGATGCGCCAGCGCACAGGCTTGCCGGTTTCGTAGTTGGGTTCGAAGAAGTTGGCCGCCGGAATGATGCAGAACTGCTTGCGTTTCCAGGCGTTGCGGAACGATGGCTTGCTGGCCACCGTCTCAGTGCGAGCGTTGTAGGTCTGGCGGGCGAGCTTGTGGTCTGCCCAGTGGGGCACCATGCCGAACATGGCCGGGGCGACTTCCAGCTCGCCGGGAACTTCATGGGAGCCTCGCAGGATTGGCGCCATGTAGCCGGGCCCCGCCTCTGGCGGGAGGTCGAGCAGAGGGTATCCAGTCCGAAAACTTTCTTCGATCTGCTCTTTACGACTAGGCGTATAGTCAGCACACATGGTGCTACTGTAACGCATAATTGTGAGATACGCTGCAAAACTATACGAACGAAAGACGGGCGAAGTAAGCTGCATTGGACGCAAAAATACGATAGCTACTCAGGACAGTTTAAAATTAAGTTTTAGCCAATAAAAAACGGAGGCGGTCTTGGTAAAACATCCTGTTCATGTACCTCGCGATAATTACCGCGGAGCAAATGCAAAAAAACAAGCAGCGGCCAGAAGAACTAATATAGTGGCTTCAGATATCGAAAGAGCAATAAATAAACTTTTACTAACTCAGGAGGAGCCAATTCGCAGCTATTTGTGGATGGAGATATCAGCAGCAGCGGGCTATTCCTACGATACTGTGGCGAAGCTAGGCTATGGAATAGACGGCGGCAACGGTGGATTTACTGCAATACGCCGTGATCTGACTTATGAGCAAGCCATGGAAATGATTAAATAGTGACACACTGGGCTCTGAGTAGCTTCAGGTGGACTGACGCGGCTATCGACAGTCAAGACATCGCACATGGGGACGTTTCCCCGTGTGCCTGCATGCTAGTACTGCATGCATTGGATAGATAGCGGCACATGGACAATACTTTCTAGGGCGCCCGGCCATCCTGAGCAGCAGCGCCCGCCGCCTAACGAGAAACGTATTCCCGCTGGCATCAATACGAAAGAACAAAAGTTGATGCTTGGAATATATACTTAAATAAATCCAGATAAAATATCAAAGTGAAAAAAAATACTGCCGAAATATCTATTCAGTCTCGATCAGCAATGATTGAAAATATAACAACCGCAATCAATGGACTTCAAGATGCAGGTCATTTTGGCGAAGGATTTAATACGCCATTTTTGAAATTCGAAGCTGAAGCATTAAAATCGAAAAAAGAATGGATTAACAGCAACGACATATCCAGTATTTTTTTTGAATCAATGCATATTCAAAAATCAGAAATTGCTCAAGAATTAGGGGTTGACGCATACGAAGTTGATTTATATTCAGAGCCATACAGACTAGATCCAATTAGGATATCTTCAGTAGCAAATTCCGTAATAAAAACTCTAGGTGAAATACCAGCAAATTATTTTGTAAACTTCCCATTACCAGAATTAATTATAGATGAGGAGATTGCAATAACGGATGAAATTTCAATAATTCCCCCAAGCAAAAGTGGCGGAAATATTTTTGTAGAGCACCAGCCAGCCTATGTCCGGATAAAGGCACGGGGTTATTTTACCAATCATAGAGAGCGGCCGAGCATGCGTGAAGTAAGCTCGAAGCTGAAACAATTTATCCAAGTTGCGATTAATAAAGAGATTCTCATTAGAGGGAACAATAAAAATCCTCACTTATACTCTAAATCTTACCAAGAAATGCTTTCAGCAAAAATTTATGCAGAGGATGACCCACAGAAGGTTTTGCATTTAGTGCCTCTCACAGGTGGAATGTCAAATTATCTTAACTCCCTCAGACCAAGAAGCATCTTCAACTTTACCCAAAACTTAATTGATAATTTCATACAAACGATGAGCATGATGAATTCTGACCTAAGTGAGGAAAATTCACATGCTATCAAAAGCGCACTCGAATGGAGCTTCGATGCTGCTGCCGATGATGATGAGACGATGAGGTTTTTAAAAACTTGCATAGGACTAGAAGCCATTCTCGGTGATGCATCAGAGCAAGGTGGCATCACTGAGCGAATTGCAGATAGATGCGCATATTTATTGAGAAACACCACCACTCAAAGAAAAAATACCAGAAATGTTATGCGAGATTTATATCAACTAAGGTCAAAGCTCGTACATGGTGTCGTGACAAAATTCAGCCACTCCGACGAGCGACATGCTGAGATGGGGCAAATTTATCTAAATTCCGTTATAAGCGCCGAACTGCGATCATTAGAAAATTGGTGGAAAGCAAATAGATCTTAGAAGATTGACTTGCCCACCACTACACGGATAGGGACTGGACTAGCAACTCCCTAAAAGATGATCATGAACACCCCTTGATCGCTGCTTCCATGGTTAGCTCATATATACGGCTGCGTGCCCAATCTCGCGCCAGCGCCAATATGATCTCACCGTCAGTTGCCGATGGCGCTAACTTGTCGAACTCGTATTGGGGCCGTTGTGGTGCCGAATTTACACATGGCGTGAAGACAGGAATTACGACACGCAACGGCGCCGGCGGCACGCTAACGCAGCCGGCCAGTAGCAATATAAGCAGCCATTTCATCGAACGCCCTCCAGCAGCAGCCTGACGGCCGGCATAGCTTCGTCGCAAGTCGTGGCGCGCACGCCAGCGACCTGCGCCAGGGCAGCGTCATACTTCTTGCCCTTGGCAGTGGCGGCCGCGTGTGCCGCCGCGCCGCGCTCCTGCGCCGCCAGGGTTGCCTTGGCCATGCCATCGATGGCGGCGTTCTGTTCGGTGATCGAGGCGCGCAGCGCGGTGCTGGCGCTCTGCTCCTGCACCAGCGCCGCGCGCGCGGCATCCCGGTCGTCAGTGGCCAACCACCAGCCGGTGCCGGTGGCGCTGGCCACCAGCAGCAGCAAGGCGGCAAGCACGATGGCGGCAGCCTTCCAGATACCGCTGACGGCGCTGGCTGCCAGCGTGCCCAGGACACTCATACGATGCCCGCCACGTAGCTGACGCCGCCGCCGGCGAACTTGGCCGTCAGCACCTGGCGCCGCGGCGCGCCGGTCGACAAGCCGATGTGCACCCACGTGCCTTCGTAGATCAGCTGGTCGAAGGCGATATCGCTTTGCCGGATCAGCATGGCCAGCGCCTTGGGCGCCAGCTTGGCCGTACTGATATCGGCGGCCAGGCCCAGCACATGCGCGCTATTGGCCGCGCCGCCCACGGCCCTGTTGAGCGCGGGCGAGCGGTAGCCGCTGGAAATAGCGATGGGCGTGCCCACAAGCGCGCGCACTTGCTCCAGCAGCGCGGCCAGGCGCGTGAGGTTGACGACGATGGAGGGCGATGGCGCGTTGTCGATGCCCTTGCGGGTAGCCACCTGCGAGGAGACCAGTTCGGCTAGGCTGAAATGTGGGCTCAGGTTCACAGGCCACCCCGCACGTCACGGACGACGGCGGCCGCGTCGCGCGCCAGCTCGCCAATGTCCTTGTCACGACGCTTTTCCAGCCAGCGCACCGTGGCGCCCAGCACCCACCAGGCAGGCAAGCCGGCGGCGACCATCAGCGGCGCGGCGATGAAGAGGAAGCCCAGGGCCGGGTCGCTGCCGTACAGCACGGCGACAGCGCGCGCGCTATCGAACAGGCCCGGCATCCAGTTGCGCACGACCACGACCAGGGCCCATCAAGGCGGAAAAGAGAATGGTGACGAAGAAGCGCACGCCCGCTTCCTTGGCGGTTTTTGGCCACATGAACATAAATCCCAATGAGGTTGCGGCAGCGCCGGCCAGGACCGGGATGCCAAAAATTTTAATCAGTGCGCCGCCAGCGGCGGTTGTTTCGATGGCCATGGATGCCTTTCAGGTGGTGGAAATGAAAAAACCCGCAGAAGCGGGTTTGTGATGGAACGAGAAAGAGTTATGCGGCTTCGAGCACCGCCAAGCGCGCCTCTTGACCAGCGGCAATGAACATGGCCAGTTCTTCGTACCGGAACGCGTAGCGGTCACCGGCTTCCTGTGTGACCTCCGTATATGCCGCGCGCGCTTCGACTGCAGGTGAGCCCGCGCTGGCCAGTACACCAGCGCCAGGATGGCCGTGTTCAGCTGATCCGCGAGCATCGCTTCGGCGAAATTGCGCGAGGCCACTTCGATGCCTTCAGCAGTCGGCTTGTGCAGCCAGGTCATTTGCGATGGCTCGAAGCGGATCGGGCCGAAGCCGCCCGCGATTTTCACCGAGTTGTGTTTCAGCTGGGTCAGGTCGGTTGACGCCGCCACACCATTGGCGCCGTAGCGATTCACGCGACGCTGTGCCGAATGGATGGCAGCGAAAAACGACTCTTGCAGAAAGTCGCCTTCGAAGCCTTCGGTGGTGAGACGGATGGCGCCATTGCTGGCTGCGTTGAACTTGTCCACCATCGAAGTCAGCCAGGTCACCTGGGCGCGTGCGCGAGAAAATCTTATTGCCAGCGCCGTCGTAGGCCACGACCTTGCCTGCCTCGACCTTGAAGGCCTGGCCGAAACGCGCCTGGACCAGGTCAACCGGAATGGCAAACTTGTCGGCGATGAGTTTCGAGCGATTGAAGCTGCCGCCGATCATTTCCGAATACAGATTGCCGGTGATGGCGTCCAGTTCGGTCTTGGTGCGGGCCAGCTCGTCGGCGTGGGCCTTGTTGGCGGCGGCGACCTGCTCTTCTGCTGCCTTCTTCGCCGCCAGCTTGATTTCTTCAACCTTGCCGGCCGCGACCAACTTGCCTTCATCGACGTTCTTCATCAGTTCGATCGCTTTCGTTGCAGCGGCAGGGTCGTCAATGCCAGCGAACGCTTGCAGCTTCGCTTCGGCAGCTTCCTTGGCCTCGCGGTGAGACTTCGCCTCACCGTTCAGGCCCTGGATCTTCTGCACCGCGGCAACCGCATCGAACGGGACTTCCCTCCCGTCGTCATGTACGTAGACTGGCTTGCCATCCTGGACAACGACATTGCCATTTGCATCGAGTTTGAGTTTCATTTGGTGGCTTTCTGGGCATCCGCCCTTGGGAATGGCCTTCCGGCCGTGCACCGCGTCGCGTCCGCTTGCGGCATAAAAAAAGCCGCCTGGTTGCCCAGGCGGCCGTAGTTTTGATCAGAAACCCCGCTCTAGCGGGTTAATACGAGGTTACTTGCGAAACCACCGGACAGCTTGCGTGATCGCTAAGATAGGAGCTGCAACCGGCAAGCACGCTACGACAGCTGCAGCAGTGACCACCCCAGTAACTACACCTGAGCTGCTCGCTTCAATGGCGGAATCATCCTTCCTTGAGAGGTGCTTTCGTGCCGTTGCTGCCAGTGCTACTGCCGGCAGAAAATATCCCACTACCGTCTCGACGAAATCGACCTGGGCGCTTCGGGACTTTCCTGTGATTGCCCACGAGCAAAAGTCCTCGCAATTATTACTGTGGAAGTCATACTCATTCTCGCCGAGGCGAGATTCTGCACGGCGCACAACTTCTTTGCCTTGAAAGGAAGCAGAGGAATACCTTCTAACCGTAATCTCGCTGCCGGCAGAAAAGGTATCAAGCGTATCGAAAACGACAGGCCCTGATGTCAAGCCGTCACTGAACCCAGAATAGTGGATAACTATTCCCTCACCCGCGTAAATGCCATGA
Organism: Janthinobacterium sp. FT14W; assembly: GCF_009208755.1. Classification (NCBI taxonomy): domain Bacteria; kingdom Pseudomonadati; phylum Pseudomonadota; class Betaproteobacteria; order Burkholderiales; family Oxalobacteraceae; genus Janthinobacterium; species Janthinobacterium sp. FT14W. Next base: position 21,267 of record NZ_WFLL01000064.1, read on the forward strand.
TGAGTATAAAACGTGCGGCTCACGATCAGGTGATCGCCAATCTTCAATTCGTATCCAGCGTCTGTAAAATAATTGGCCTTGCCATAAGCGTATGATGAGCGGGCCGAGTCGGAAGGATTTGTCATAGCAAGCATATTCAAAATAGGATGTTTCATGATAGCAACTTTATAATCGAATAAATAGTGCCTTATGGAAATTTTTATATCCATCCATACTTAGTGTTTTTGCCAGACTATTTGTACTTCGCCCGTAACTCCTCCAACGTCAGCTTCCACCCCTTGAGATTCATGAGGTCATTCAGGGTGATCTTGCCCGCCTCGTACATTTCGGCGCGGCCCGGGCCTAGGTACTCAGCCCGCCACGCCTTGTCCTTGCTGGCCAGGAAGTCCTTGAAATTCAATTTGCTGCTGACCGGGCCGCCGTCGCTCGGCCGCGTGATCTCGCCCTGCTCGTCCAGCTCAATGCCCAGGTCCTTGAAAGACTTGGTGCGCGTGCTGAGCACGCAGCGGCAGCTGAAATGAATGGCGCCGGGCCCGCCCGCCCACTCGTAGGTGTGCTTGATCGGTTCCTGATCGTCCAGCGAATACTCGTGCAGGTCGCGCATGGCGCACAGCAGGCAGGTGTGCGAATCCAGCGTGGCCAGCCACACCAGGCACTCGATCAGGTCGCTGTTCTGCTGGAACGATGCCAGGCGCGCGGCATTGGCCACAGCCTGCACCGAACTGTGCACCAGCGCGCGCGCATTTGCTTCGGACGTCTTCAGGATGCCGGGCATGACCTCCGCATCGCCGCCGGTGGCCTTGGCACTGGTGCCGACGACGCGCGCCACGATTTGCGAGGTCGTTTCACCCTGTGCCGCGCCGAGCCGGACCTGGCTGGCGAAGCGGAATTGTGTGTCGAACGCTTGGCGTTTCCACCAGTTAGCGGACGAGGCGCCCTTGATCAGCGTGTCGCCGACCAGCTTTTCGAGGTAGGTCGCCGGCGGCAACTTGGCACCCAGTTCTATCTTGAGGCCCTGCGTCAGCACCTTGGCCGTGTAGTCCGCCTCGATGCGGGTCATACCCAGCAGGTTGCGCATGGATTCTGCCTCCATACCACTGTAATGCGAGGCGATGACAGCGTTCGATTCGCGCAGCAGCGCGGCCATGCGCTGCTTGCCATAAGTCGACACCTCGCCCTCACCCAGCTTGGCAGCCAGCTCCTTTGACATATCACCCATGAGCGCCACGATCTTGCCTTGTACATCGGCCGAAAAGCGCAGCAGGTTCAGCGAATGCACGAGGAACATCTCGGCAATCCATTCTTCAAGCGCGCCCATTTATGCCCCCGCCAAGTCAGGCCCGCTCGACTGGATGCGCTCTTGCTCTGTTTCCCAGTCCAGATCCGGCGACAGGATGCCGCGGCGCTGCAGCTCGTTGAAGTACGTCTCGCCCGAAATTTTCCCGCCGGCGGCACTCTTGAATAGCAGCTCTGCACTGGCCTCGGCCAACGACGCGGCGCCGAAGTCCTTGAAAATGGTGATATGGCCGCCTTCGGCCTCCCCCACCCATTCAGCCATAAACTGCAGCGCCTGGTCGCCGGCGTCCTCGACGTTGCCTGCGATCTTCTGCAGCGCGCAAGCGCCCTGCTCGTTGTCGGCCAGGGTCTGCGATTCGGTCACGTTGCCGGGCTTGATCACCAGCAGTTCAGCGCCAGCCTGGCGCATGCGGTCTTCCAGGTCGAGGATAGACAGACGGCCGGCCTCGATGGCCTTACCGCCGTGTTCCACGAATTTCAGGTCACCATCGGGCGAATCCGACTTTACTGCCGTCCCGGCGCCGACCGTGATGCCGCCCTCGCCCAGCATCTTGGAGAACAGGATTGGCACCCGCGCAATGTGCAGGATATTCTGCTGGTCGCTCTTGCTCTGCCAGTGCTCGATGTTGCTGTGCGCCAGCTCAAGCAGCGGCGGCGTGGCCTGCATGTAGCCCAGGCGCTTGCCATAGACCGGCACGAAGGGAATTGTCTCCAGCGTGGTGACGCCTTCCTCGTACAGCGCCCATTCCTTCTTGCTGCCGGTTTCGCGCTGACGCCAGGTCTGCCAGGTGCCGCCCCCCAAGACGCGCACCTGCTCGATTTCCTTGGTGTCGAAGTCGCCATTCGGCTCGGACACGCTTTCCAGCAGCCGCAACTGGGTCAGCCCGTTCAGGCTTGTCGCATTCTTCGGCAGCCAGCCCAAGACGTTCTGTACGTGGACCTGAACGAAGTACGGGCGCACGCCTGCGGCCTGCTCGTCGGCCTTCGTGATCAAGTTGCCAGCTTTGGGGAAGTCGACCAGGATGCCGGCGAAGCCGTACCCCATCGCATCCTGGGTGATCTCCGACAGGAAGCTGTGTAGGTCGCGGCCGGACAGGTCGACATTTTGCAGCCAGGGTTTGAGCCGTTCCGGCACATCCTCGCCCAGCGTCACCGGCTTGCTGAAAGGCTTGGCCGACAGCACATCGATGGTGCGGGCATAGGCCGGGAACAGCGTGGCCACGGCCAGGCGCAGCTCGTAGCTCTTATCGTCCTCGCCGGGCCACTGCGGCAGATACTTCTTGCCGGCCGCCCGCATAGTCTTGGTGCCGCCCAGAAGCGCGGCGATCAGCGCGCAATCCTCGTTCAGCTTTGCGGCTTCGGCTGATTGTTTGCGTACGGCGTCGGTCATGAAAATCCTTGTTGTTACATGCGCAGCGGCGCAGTGGTCGTCGTGCTCTTCACGATCGGGTAGCGCTTCACGAGGAAGTAGCCGTTTGCATCGTTCGGGTGGTCATGGCCAGATTTCTTATCCGGCTGGCCGTCGGCGCCCCACACCTGCTGCTCCAGCGCCTCGGTGGTCGTCGGGCACTGGTCGGTATTGATCTTCCAGCGGCGCTCGCCCTGGGCGTTCAGGATCATGCCGTTGTAGGCATTGACCCGATCCTTGACCGCAGGGTTTGAGTGGTTCACTTCGAGAATGAAGCCGGCCTGACGCAAAATGGAAAGGTCGGACTCGCTCGCGTTCTTGCTGCTGGTGTTCTGGCCGGAGGCATCCGGGAAAATCTTGACCTGGTGCCCTTTGTCCTTGAAGTCTTCCTTCAAGAGCTTGGCCATGGCTGGCGTATCGCGCACATGTACGCGCTCGGCCAGCGTGCGCGGCAGCCCTTCCCGGACCACGTTGACGCAGGCGGTCATGTTCTGGACGTTGAAGTCCAGGCCCACCATCAGCGGCTCGCCCGGCAGAATGATCTCGTTCGTGTGGTTCAGCGCGCGGTCGAAGTCGGCGTACACGCTGCCGCTCGTCAGGTTGGTGAACTTGCCGCGCAGGTAGGCGTCGATCAGCGCCGGCGGATAGCTGGCCATCAGCGACGGGATATAGTCATCTGGCAGGTTCAGCTCGTTGTCGAACGTGCTCGCTTGGATCAGGCCGTACAGGCTGGCTAGCTCAGGCTTGTCTCGGATCGCCTTCACAAACTGCTGGTAGACGAACTTAAAGCCCTCGGGCGTCGTCGTCACGTCGATGCCGTTCATCAGCCCCGGAACCTTATAGCGCATACGGGCGATGATCTTGCGCCAGGCCGTCTGCGCCTTCTTCAGCGGCATCACGTCCAGCTCATCAATCAGCGCGTGGCCGATCTTGAAGCCGACGATGGTTTCCGGCTTTTCCATCGAGCGGCAGATAACCGTGCCTCGGTACCGGCGGCCCTCGTACACCTCGACCTCATGGTCGCCCTGCTTCACCTTGATGCGCAGGCCCATCGCGTAGGCCACCTCTTCCATCGTTGGATAGAAAATGTCGCGGATCTGCGGATAGGTCGGCGCGAAGTAGCCCTGGTTGATGCCCGGCCACTGCCAAAAATGGGCGCAGATGCCCGCGCAGCCCACAAACGTCTTACCCGAACCGAAGCCAGCCACGTAGGCCTTGAACTTGTGCGGCAGCTGCAGAAAGCTCGCTTGCGGGACGTTCAGGTCAAACTGGATTGTCGTCATGGCGCTTGGCGTCTTTCACGCCGAAGGTGATGGCGACAGGTGTGGGCGCCTGGTCGGCCTGCTCGGCCTTGCCCTTGTTCACGTAGATGTCGCCCACTTCCTTGGCGACCTGCTCGTAGAGGCTGGCCACCAACGGTAAGTTGCGCATGTTCTCGGCCTTCTGCGCTAGGGTCTGTCTGACTGAACTTAATTAGGGTTGAATGGTCATAGGACGATGAGCCGAACTGACCTTACTGAAAAGCAGTGGCGCAAACTTGCCCCCCATCTGCCGTCCAATCCCCATCACGGTCACGTGTATGTCGAGCATCGGCACGTGATCAATGGCATCCTATGGCGCTTGCGCACAGGCGCCCCTTGGCGCGACATTCCGCCACGCTACGGTCCTT
>NZ_WFLL01000065.1:0-23647 GCF_009208755.1 Janthinobacterium sp. FT14W
GCAGGCGCACGTCGGGCGTGCGTTCCTGCTGCTGGCGCAGGAGGCGCTCGCGTTCTTGCTGGCGTATCAGTTCTTGGCTGGCATCGTCGCGCTGGCTGCTGCCAGGCGGAATGGGAAGGGGCGGCGCGATGTCGGGACGGGTCTGCGCGGACACGGCGGCACACAGGGTGCCGCTAAACAAAAATACACCGCACCATGGCGTCAAGCGCAGGTGCATAGTTGCCTTAAGTAATTATTTTCTCAAGTAGATTATAAAATAATTATTTCCGTATGGCAATTTTATTTATTTCTTGAGAACTTTAAGTCTTTGGTAACTGCCATTCAACTATCACATTACCACTAGTAAATAAGCAAACGGTGTCATGGCAGGAGAACAGGCAATGGCGGCGGACATGGCTGCCATAAAAAAAGCCCTGTCAAAGCAGGGCTTTATCTTCAAAACAGCGGTACCGGGCCCGGGCCATGGCACAAGCTTGTCGCCGGAGACTTGAAACAAATAGCGCTGATCCTGCTCAAACGAGCACTTCAATCTCATCCCACGGTGCAGCCGCCGGATCCAGCAGCCACAGCAAGGCGAACTGGCGCTGCGCGACGACCTGCCCGATCAATCCTCCTGGGACATTGACGAAGCGCGCCTGCTGGCACAGCGCCAGCAGGCGCGTGTTCAGGTCCAGCGCATCGAGAAGCTCCGCATCGCCGCGCAATGCCCCCGCCAGTGCATCGATCGAGCCGGCGCCAGTGATCATGGCGGCAATGCGCTGCGGATCGCAAGTGGCCGCCGGAGTCTCCAGACTGCCGGCCTTGCCCAAGGCCCATAACAGCACCCAGCACGCCTCGAAGCCCCACTGGAACACGGGACCCCGCGGTAACGGATCGGTCTGCGGGTCGAGAAATGCGGCTTCGAAGGGAAGCAATGCGGACGACGCGCCCAGGTCCGCGATCAGGTCGGAGGCAACCTCCGGTGCGAGTCCTTCGGCGCGCGAGGCGCACATGCACAGGCAAATGGCGCGCCCCGCCGTGTCGCGCGCGCTGCGCACTGCCCCGCTCAATGTCGGAGGCAACGGCAATTGGGCGACAGGAAGCGGCAGGCCCAGTGCAGCCAGATGCAGGAGCGAGCGATCCAGGCGCGCCCGCGCCACGTCAGAAGGGATGGTTTTCATGGCAAGGCCGCTTTCCAATCGATCTTAAACAAATTTACCCATCAGGTGTTCATTGTATTTCTTTTGCTCATCCTCGATCACCTTGCGGATATCCGGATGCAGCGCATTGTAGTCCACCTTCCCGGTGCCTGGTTTCATCGCATGGAGGGACTTGTGAAATTCCGACAAGGTAGCGGTCGAGCCTGTTGGGGGAGCGGCCGCATACATCAGGTTATCGAAATCGGTCTGCGCTCCCTTGAATTTCACGCCCTTGTTGACCATGTGCTCCTTGTTGACCTTGAAAGTCGTGACGCTGCCCGCCTTGGCCGCCAGCGCAGGGAAATCCGTGCTGATTTCGTCCAGCAACTCAGTAAATTTGTCCTTGAATTTTCCGCCCACCTGACTGTAATTATTCCAGTCCGAAGTAGCGTCCCGGCAACGCCGCCACGCCTCGGCCAGTACGGGATTGACCTTGAAACTGAGCTCCGCCACTTGCTGATAAAACTGCGAGATTTCCGCCAGTACCGCCTTCGTCGGGCCGCTGGCCTGCAGCTTGACATTGATCGCATCGACCCAGCTGATCCAGCTGTCCGGATCGAGCACCGTGCCATTTTGTGCCTCGATGATGGCATCGAGGGCATCGCTGATGATCGTTCTGTTGTTGTGCTTAGGATCGTCCTTGTAATCGACGCCATTGAATACGACCCGTTGCGCCACCATGGCCGCCGGCCCGGAGGCAGCTGGCGCGGGAAGCAGCAGGCTTTCCGGTTGCGCATGCATGGCATTCATGGCCCGGCTTCCCATCCGGTCTGCCTCCTGCTCGAGCGCACGATCATCGTTGATGGCCACCCCATGCGCCGCCATCGTGGGCTTCACCCTGCCCTGCCTTTGCTGCAGCACATGCCAGGCTTCATGCGGCAAGTGTCTTTCCTGGCCAGGTCCCAGATGAATATCGCCGCCTTGCGCATACGCATGCGCCTGCACCAGGCCAGGCTTGTGCGAATTATAATGAACGGTTACCCGGTCCATCGCCATGCCCGACAGCTGCTCGATGCCGGTCCTGAGCCGCGATGGCAGCGGCGCGCGCCTGGCGTCGGGCGCAGGCCCGCCGGCCGGACTGCGCGCATAGCGAAAGTTCGCCATGGCGGTACCGCCATGCTCTCTCTGCCGCTGGACGACGGGAGGCGTGCGGCGCGTGTCCGTGGCGGGCTGCGTGGGCGGCCTGTGCCGCAATGCTTCATGCGTCATGATCAGCTTTGCTGGCGGGCATTTTCACGGCTCCTCCTTGCGCCTGCGCTTGCCTGCAACTTTCTTCGTGCCGGTCTGTGCATCGAGCAACAAGGATGCGTGATGGTAGAGCGCAGATGGCACGGCTGGCACATAATCTGGTTTTTTTAGCATCTTTTTTAAGCCCATATCCCATACCGCGCCCGCCGGCACGTAGTCACCGACTGGGGCTTCATTCCCGGTCTTTTGCAAATGCATGACGAAGCCCAGATTGGTGCTGTCGGTGCCGAACTGGAAGTGTTTCGAAAAGCTTGCATACAGCGTGACCTCGGCATGCGTATTGCTCCCCAACAGGCCAGGCAGCGCCGCTGGGTCCATATTCGTCATATCGTAGATCTGCGCGTCGCCAGTCTTTTTCTTTCTAAAGTCTTTCACCTCGTTTTGGGTGGTAAAGTTATAGGCAGGATCAACCAGGCTGAGTGACTTGCTGCCAGCCTTGGAGGTCATGGTTTCAAAATACACCGGCCCCCTGTCCTTGACCGATTTTTTCACGAAGGCCAAGTCCGCTCCGTGAAACATCATCGCGCTGCTCGAACCTTGCTGCCCGCTGTGGGTGAGATAGAACGACGCAATGGTATAGCCGGCACGCTGGACGGGACCCGTGTAATGGCGCAAAACAGCCGCTTCCATTGCCCCCCTGGCCGCGCCCTGGTCATACTCCGTCGACAAGTGGAGTACCGCCTCATTGATGTTTTCAATGACCTGCGTCGCCTCGGCAAACACTACGTCGGTCTCCCAGCTGTGCCAGCGGTTTAGTATCTTCAACCCTTTGCCATAGTTGCTCGCTATACGATTAAGCAAAACCTTAACCTTGTCGTTTTCCCGTGCCACCCGGCCCACAGCCCCCTTCGCAAGATTCATGCTGCGCTTGAGCGTGTTTTGCAGCAGGGACAAGCGGCCGCCTCGCCTGCGGCGGCGGCGCGCCACTTCGGGGTGTGGTGGTATCACTTTCTGCAGCGTGGCGAGAAACGCCTCAATGTCATACTGCCCCGGCCATATCCGGATCGATTTTTCAAGGTCGCTGATGGCGGGATATAAAAAACCAAAACTTTGCCGCTCAGTCATTTTTATATCACTGACAGCATTCCATTTATCAAGAATTTCCTCTTTGATTTTGGGAACTTTGACACTAAGTTCTTCCTTGTCCTGAATTTCGAAAATAAGGGCCGGGTAAGTAAAGAAATCCGTTTCACCATCCATACCGGCATGCACCAGTTGCAGCGCATATTCACCGAACACGCACTCTTCATCCCCGTAAATCCGCTTTGCCCCGGATACGATTTGCCGATAATGTTTGAACAGTTCCGCCTCGTAAGCCTCAGGAGTATCAAAATCGTGCTGCACCAGGTTCCTTGCCTCAGCACGGTATCTTTTGGGATGCAGATATTCCGTGGGTACGCCGCTATCGCTCTCCGCTGCATAGGTGCTCACTTGCGAGTTTTCCAGCAGCAAATTGTAGGTAAAGCTATTGATCTCTGCGCCCAGTTTAGGCCCCGGATGTCCCTGTTTTATCGGTTTATACTTGATAATGCCGTACGGGCTCCTCGTTTCAGGTTTAACGGGGGCGCTCAACAATGGAGATGATCCTTTGGATGCTCTCTTGGCCTTCAGCGTTGCGGGTTTATACATCGCTGCCAGGCCATTCACGAAACTGGCGTCACCGCGCTTGCTTGCTCCTGTCAGTCCAAGAATGTCTCTTTGCACATTGTCTGCGCTGGAGCGGAAATAATCGGACTGATTCATGTTGAAGTAGCTACTCTTCCCCTGGCCTTCCGGCGGCTGCTGGTTCTTCGTCGGCGCGGTCTTGGCATGGTATAGCTTCAGGCTGTCGCCGCCGGCATGCATCATCTTGGAGCGTTTCCTGGCGCCGTCCGAGCTCTTCTCTTTCCTGCGCGCCAGTCCCTGCCGAGAAACCTTGCCATTCCACCCAATAACTCTGTCGCGCACGCCTTCCGGCATGTCGCCATACAGGGCACCCAATTTCCCGATTTCCTCCTCCAAGAACATTTCCGCGTCAACAGAGGTCACGGGATCCCAGCCATCCGTGGCCGGGCCTGGGAACTCCGGCAGATTCTTCATCAGCTCACGATAGATCTCGTCATACGCGGACGAACCTTCCCAGTACAGTTCTGCCAGCAGGGAAAATACGTCGTTGCGGCCGTGCCGCCACAGTTCGTTGTCGCTGATATAGCGTTTCGCATCGCCAATGGTGCGCTGCACGGGCGCATTGGCCTGGATCTCTGCGCTAGCGGCGAGCGGCCGGGACGGCCCCGCCCTGCGTTGCAGCGGCAGCCGCATCAGGCGTTCAGCGCCCACCTCATCGCTCGTGTTGACGGCTTGCCCGTTGACGCGGCCATCGGCCCGGGGCGGCGTCCCCCGCAAGACATTGATGATGTGATGTCCGACCTCGTGCTTGATGTTCGGCTCGCTATCCTTGCCGGGCGCGAAATGGACCTTATTGCCTTGCAAGGTTGCCTCGGCATCCACGGTGGCGGGAAACGGGGAATTGTGCGTGGCGCGCAGCGTCGAGGTATCGACGCCATGCTGTTCCCCCATCGCCGACGCGATGGCCCGGAAGGCGGCCGAGCCTTGCGCGCCCATGCTAGCCGCCTGGTCGGGCTGGCGCGGCAGGCTGGCCGGGCTGCGCGCATAGCGGTACTGCTGCATCGGCGTACCGCCATCGGCAACCCGCGATGGCGACGTGTCCAGCCCGTCGCGCGCCGCCGTGTGCGCCGGCGAACGCGGTTTATGCCGCAGGCGCTCATGCTCCATCGGCCGTCCCCCCTGGCGCCCGCCTGCACGAAGCCGTCCTGGCGCTACGCATCGTCGCCCCAGCGGAAATCATCGGGTGAAAACACCTTGCCCAGCTTGTGGTACTCGCGTTCTATCGCCTTGAGCAAGTGCTGCTGCCCGACAGCCTGCTGTTCCGCCGCCGCGAGGAAGGCGGCGCTCACGGCGATGCTGTTGATGTTCGCGCCGCTCAGGGGCGCGCGCTCGGCCAGCAGCTCGAGATCGATGTCGCCGGCCAGCGGCACGGCAGGCGGAAAGGCGCTGCGCCACAATTGCAGGCGCTGCGCGCTTCCGGGAAACGGATACTCGATCATGAACTTGAAGCGCCGCGTGAACGCCTTGTCCATATTGGCCATCAGGTTGGTCGACAGGATGACGATCCCCGTGTAGCTTTCGATGCGCTGCAGCAGATAGCCCGTTTGCAGATTGGCATAGCGGTCGTGCGCATCCTTCGTCTCGGTGCGCTTCGAAAACAGGCTCTCGGCCTCGTCGAAGAACAGCACGATGTTCATCGCCTCGGCCTGATCGAACAGCTGGGCCAGGTGCTTTTCCGTCTCGCCGATGTATTTGCTGACGATGCTGGCCAGGTCGATCCGGTACAGCCCCAGCCCCAGTTCATTGGCGATGATCGACGCGGCCATCGTCTTGCCCGTGCCGGAGGGACCGTAAAACAGGATGCACAGGTTGCTGCCGTGGTCGTTCTTGCGGTTGAAGCCCCACTCCTCGATGACCTGGTGGCGCTGCTGCGCATACTGCAGCACTTCCTGCAGCCATTGCCGGGTGGTGTCCGGCAGGACGATATCGCCGAAGCGGTAGGTGGTCTTGACTTCATGCGCGACGCTCATCTGTTCGCGGTTGCTCTGCGCGCGGCAAGCGTCGAGCAACAGATCGCCGGCGCTGCCCTCCTCCCCTTCGGCCTGCAGCATGCGCCGGCTCGCCGTTTCCTTCAGCGCCAGCACGATCTGCTCCTGCGTAAACAGGTATTGGCTGACCAGCTTGGCAAGCAAGGCATCGTCGATCTCCACGCCGAACGCAGCCGCATGGCGCTGCCAGCTGGCGCGCCGCAAGCGGCTGTCCGGCGCGGGCACGCGCACCAGGACGGCCGCCACCTCGTGCCGGCTGTAGCGGAAGGCCAGGTCGGACAGCCGCCGCGCCGGGCCGTTCAAGACCACCAGGTAGGGCTGGCTCTCGAACAGCACATGCATGACTTCGTCGAGCAGGTCGTCGTCGGCACCTTCCTGCGTGCCGAGCCAGTGGCAATGCAGCAGGACGAAAATGCGGTTGCATAGCAAGGCATCGCGGCACAGCATGCGCAGGCGCGCGAGCAAGGCGCGGCGGTTCTTTTGCCCGTTCAGGTAGGCTTGCCAGATTTCCTTGCCGTCGAGTTCGACGCACGCCATGCCCATCGGTGCGAACGTCGCCGCGCACAGGCTGCGGGCCAGCCACAGGTCCGGCCCCTGCAGTTGCAGCACATGGCTGGCGGCCCGCGCGCGCCCGGGGCCGCAGTGCTCGACGAAGCGCGCCAGTTGCCCCAGCGCCCGGGCGTCGGCCAGGTGCTCGCCCAGCGCAAGCGGGCTCTCCACGCCTGGCAGCGGCCGTTCGAGACACAGGCGCGGCGCAGACTGGGCCAGCAAATAGGCGGCAATCGGCTCGCTCAGGCGATAGCCGCCATCGAGCCCGGCGACGTTGCTGTTCGGCGCCAGCACGATCAGCTCCCAGTACAGCAAGGCGGCATCGGCCATCAGGCATTGCTGCAGGCCCGAACGCGAGCCGCGGACGGCCGCGAGCATGGCGTCCAGGCCGGCCAGGTCGATCCAGCCTTCGCCGCCCTCGGCACTGGCGGCGGGACCGAATGCGCGGGCGATGGCGCCGTAGCGCCATTCGATTTCGCTGAGCAAACCGAACAGCAAGACTTCCTGCTGCGGCCGGTCCAGATTGAACAGGGCACAGACATGTATCCAGGGAATAAAAATCTGCGCCTCGACAGTGGCCGCGGCGCGCTGCCCGAGCGCCAGCCATTGCTGCCCGATGCTGGCGCCCAGCCGTGCAATGGCAGCGGCGCCGCCCGCGCTCCCCGCGCCGGGCGCGCTGGCTTGCCGGTACAGGCGCTCGAGGGTGGCGCCGGATGCCGGGTCGGCCGGCCCGGATGCCTGCGCCTGGCGCGCCAGCAGGGCGAGCTCGATGATGCTCTCCGCCAGCGCGCGCATCGCCTGCAGCAAGGCCGCATTGTCCGCATAGGGGCCGCTATCGGCCGCGGCATTGGCTGGCAGCGCGCTCATCGCCTCACACCCCGTCCGGTTTCATGAAATCGGCCAGCAGCACCAGGCGATCCGTGTCGCCCCGGTTCCACGCCGCATGTTCCTGCGTATCGTCGAAGACCAGGCAGCGCCCGGGCTGCCACTGGCGCACGGCCGCGCCGACCCGCAACGCGCAGTCGGACGAACTGCGCAAGCCCAGGTGCAGGCGCAGCACCCGGTCGGTATAGCCGACGTGGGGCGCAATTTCGGTGCCGGGCGCCAGGCGCGAAAAGCCGGCCGTCACCAGTCCCGGGATACAGCCGAGCAAGGCCACGGTGCGGGGGCAGAAGATGGCGTTCTCGAGCATCGGACGGCCCTCGAGCACCAGGCCGTAGACGTCCCAGCCCCGGTTGTACAAACCCGTCTCGGGCCAGGCGTCGAACTCGGCACGCGGCAGCGCCAGGCATTCGTCGAGTACGCTTTCCCAGCCTTGCTCGAGGCGCGCGGTAAAGGAGAACTGGTCGTTGCGAAAGAACATGGGCGTCACCAGAAAAGTTGCCATTGCCCGGCCTGCCAAACGGCATGCCCCTGCAAGGTGATGCGATAGTCTCCGGGCACGCCGTCAAAGCCGCGGGCCTGGTGGTAGCGCCGGCCGGAATGGATGAAGGCGGCCCCCGTCTGGTAATGGATCTGCTCGAACGGTTCGCGCTGCAGCAGGGCCAGGATTTCGCTTTCGCCCAGATGGGCCGTGCGTTCGAGCCCGAACGGCCACATTTTCATGCCGGCGCCCCGCCCTGCGGCGGCGATCAGCAAGGTTACCGACAGCGTCGGCGCCGCGCCCAGGCCGACGGCCAGGTGGCCGCGGTCGAGGTGGATGGGGTTGCCCGGGAAGTCGGCCGTCTCGCGGCCGCCCTGCCACTGCTCGTGCACCAGATCCAGGTCTTCCGATGCGCGCAAGGCAGGATGGCCGCCGAACATGTGAAAGCCGGGCAAGGCAAGCGCCGGATGGAAACCCACAGGCTGGCCCAGCGCGGCGCCCAGGGCCGCCGGCAAGGCCGCGTAGACGTCGCCGAAATTATCCAGCAGGAAAGGATTATATTGACGCGCCAACCGCTCGTAGGGACGCGACGGCATGCCCACGATATCGTAGTAGTAAGTGGCACCCAGCGTATGGATCGGGAAATGCCGGGTGCGCCTGAGCCAGAACGGTTCCAGGTCCAGCAGCCGCTCGACGATATCCGCGCACTGCTGCTGCGTGAGAACGGGCAGATGGAAGGAGGCGATGTCTGCAGGGCTGTTTTCAGAATGCATGGTCTTACCAGTACAAAAGAAGTTGTCCATCCAGGCGGACCGCATGGCCCTGCAAGGTGATGCGTTCGAGGCCGCCCATGCCGCAGGCCAGCACCGCCTGGTGCGTCGCCAACCCGTCGTGCACGACCATCTGGCCGTGGCGGTAGGCGATGAAGTCGGGTTCCGCGTCCTCGCGCCGCCACAGATGCAGGCCGCTGCCCGGCGGTACGCTCAGCGGCAAGGTAAAACTCAGCAGGTCATGCGCGCCGAAATGCCGGCCAGCAAATACATCGCGGTACTGCAGGTCGCGGTGCACGCTCGCCACCGGCCCGGTGAAGGCCGGGTGCGGCAAGTAGATATGGAAGCCGGGCAAGGCGGCCTCGGGCGCCAGCCGGGCCGGCAACGCACAATAGCGCTCCAGGCGGGCGAGCACCAGTTGCAGCAGCGCGCCGAAATGGGCCGCGATCAGGCGGTTGCTGCGTTCGCGCTCCGGCCGGTCCCAGTACGGACCGGCCCGGCCCGCCCCTGCGTCGAGGTAGGCCGCCAGCCCCAGTGAATAAAAGGGCACCTCGGCATGGCGCCGCCGCCAGTGGCGTGCCAGCAGCGACACCCGCAAGACCCAATCGTCGCAGGCGGCCTCGTCCAACAAGGGGAAGACCGGAACGGGCATCAGCCGTGGCGTCCGTCGCCCACCAGGCGCACCAGGGCACGCGTGAGCAGGCGCCGGTCCCCGCTGTCGAGGCTGATATCCGTGGCGCGCTGCACATTGTCGAGGAACAGGCGCACGTTGGCATCGATCAAGCCCAGGTCGCCCCGGTTGGCCGCGTTTTCATTGATCTTGACCAGCGCGCGTATGCCGTCCTTGAGCAAGTCTTTCTGTTCCATGCCGAAATTGCGCCCCGTGGCCTGCCCGAAGGCGGCGACGAGGTCGGCCAGGTCGGCCTCGTCGACCCGGTTATCGACGGGCTGGCCGGCCGGCCTGGCGCTGCAGACGATTTTTTGCAGGCCCTGCACGAAGCGCGTCCGGTCGCCTTCGTCATTGCTCATCTTCGTGGCGTCGCCGAACACGTGGGCAAAATCGCCCACCCGTTCATCGATCGTGCGCTGGGCCGAGGCCAGCAGGTTTTGCTGCAGGCGTCCCGACGACACTTCCTCGCGCAACTGCGCCATGGCCGCGGCCATGGGGCTGGCCCGCGTCTCCAGCGCGACAGAGCTGGCATTGTCCGGCGTCCAGACGAATTCCACCAGGGGCGCCGGACCAAACTCCGGTTCAGCCGTCAGCTGGATCTTCCAGGTTTCGCCGGCCCGCACCGTCATCATGAAGTTTCCAGGTAATGGCAGGTAATACGTCTGCGCGCTTTTCTTGCCGGACGAGGCGGTAACCGCCTGGGTGCACCCTGTGGCATAGGTATGGCTGGTCTCGGTTCCACCGGCGTCGATGGTGCTGCCCTCGAGCATGCCCATGTAGGGAGCGGTGACGGTCGGCTGTCCGATGCTGGCCATGACGAAGCCATCGCTGGTGGCCAGCGTGCTGAAGACGCCTTCGACCAGGTCAGCCTGCGAATACGTGGTGCGCGCGCCAAAGTCATTGCTGTGTTTATGGTTACGTTTCATGACAACTCCGTGGTTAGGTACAACATCAGAAGGTCTTGCCATGTTCGGCAAGGGTAAAAATGCTTCACATATCGTTCTGCCTGCCGTCGCCGACCAGGCGCACCAGCGCCCGCGTCAGCAGCCGCGTGTCGGTGCTGCTGAATTCGATCCCCAGCACCTGCTGGACGTTGCCAATGAACATGCCGATATTCTTCTTGATCAAGCCCAGGTCGGAGCGGCTGGCCTCGCTGTCATTGATTTGCACGAGCGCCTCGACGCCGGCCTGGAGCAGGCCGCGCTGCGCGTCGGTAAAGCTGTGGCCGCTGGCCTTGCCGAAGGTGTCGATCAAATCCTGGACCGCCTGCGGATCGAGCGGCTTGACGACTTCGGCTTCGCCAGGCAAGGCTGGCGAGCAGACGATCTTTTGCAGGTCGCGCACGAATTGCGCCCGCTCTTCCGCGTCAGCGCTCATGTGGGTGGCATCGCCAAAGATACGGGTCAGGTCATTGACGCGCCCATCGATCACCTCTTGGGCCGTGGCGGCGACCGTGCCTGGCACCTGGCCGCTGGCCATGCGCTCCTGCAGGTTCAGGAACGAGTCGGCCATGAGCCGGTTCGGATTGATGTCCGGCCCCGCCATGACCGCGCCCAATCCCCCTGCGCCTGCACCGGCGGGTACCCAGGTCAGCACTATATCGGGCGGCGTTTCGCCTGCATCCGTATTGGTGACCAGGGTGACCGTCCACGTCTCGCCCTGCCTCACCGGCAGGGTAAACACGCCAGGAACGGGAACGTTGTACGTCGTGGCGCTCTTTTTCCCGGTTTGCACGGTCACGGGCTTGGTAAAGGCCGTTACATAGGTGGCGCTGGTCGGTTGGCCGCTGGCGTCAACCGTCGCGCCCTGCAAGACGCCAAAAAATGCCGGTGGCGGCGAATCGAGCGTCAGTGTTCCCATGAAAGCCATCAGGATGCCGTCGCTCGCCGCAAGCTGTTTGAAAGGAAACGACGGATTGTGATATTGCGCCCGCTCACCGAGCATATCGCCCGCCAGCGTGCCCGCCTGCAACGTGCCCGTTGCCGTGACATTGCCGGCGATCTTGACGTCGCCCGTGACATTGAAGCCGCCCGTCACCGCCACCTCGCCGGAGGCGACGGCCAGCGTGGGCGCTGCGCCGCCCACCGCCGCCACGCTGAGCAGACTGGCGCCGGTAGCAAAGCCGGTACCGCCGATGGCCACCGACTCCTGGGCCCACACGGTCTTGGCCGTCAAATCGCTGAAGGTCGCCGCGCCGCTGGCAAAACTGACGGGGCCGTTCACCTGGAGGGCATATTGCGGGTCGACGTCGGCAAGCGCGAGATTGATGGCGACCGTGTTGTAGTTGGGCGGTTCGCTATTGCTGACGATGAGCATGGCCGGCGGCAGTCCCGCCTCTTCTGCGGGCGCCAGGATGGCATTGTCGTCATTCGCCTTGAACTGGGCCAGCAGGCCCGTGCTGACCATGTAGGCCGACGTCGCCGCCGCGAACGGGGGCATGGCGGCACTGCCCGGCACCTGCAAGGTCAGCTGGGTGTGGCTATCGACCGACTTGACGCGCAGCAGCCGCGGCAGTGTCTCCGGATCGGGCACGGCAAACAGCTGGTCGCCCGCCTTCGCCGCGCTCTTGAACACGGTGCCGCTGCCCGTGACCACGGTCGGCGTGGCGGGGTCGATGGTGATGGCCCCTGCCCCGGCCGTCCTCACGCCATCGGCGCCCTGCAGCTGGTAAGGCAGGCCGACGACCTTCCCGACATACGGCGCGGACAAGGTCAGCTGCGTGTCGCTGAGCACCTGCGCGACGCTCTGGACCTGCTCGGCAGCCGGGCTGAAGCGGGGAATCATGAGGGTATCACCGGCCGACAAGGCGGTAAACTTGGTGCCGTCCGTACCCGTGATGGTCGTGCCATTGCTGCTGACCTTGCCGGTACCGGTAACTGGCGCATCCGTGCCCGACACCATGTAGCTGTAGGGCGAATTGATGACGGGAATTTCGAACTGCGTCGTCAGGACCAGTTCCGTATCGCTGACGGGCGTCTTGGCCACCACCGCCTGCTGCTGGTTCAGGGTGCCGATGGCAATCTGGTCGCCGGCCTTGACCTGGTCCAGGAACAGGGTGTTGTAGCCCTGCACGACGTCGGCGCTGATCGAACTGATGACGCCATAGCCGATGAAGGCGCTGCCGCCGCCCACGCTCAGCGAGGCTGCCGGGCTGCGGTCGAAGATGCCCACGTTGCCGCCATCGTAGAACAGCCGGCTCGCCGCCTGCCCCGGCGACTCCTTGGTCCAGTAGCTGAGCATGGCCATGCCCTGCAGCTTCGAGCCGTTGCCTTCGAAACTCTGGGCCTTGATGGCGCCGCTGGCGGTCAGGCTGTCGGCCAGGATCTGTCCCTGCACGTCGAGGGCGGCGCGCGGCACGCCATCGTTCAGGCCAATGCCGACATTGCGGTCCGGCCCGATGACCAGCGCATTCGGCCCGGGGCTGGCGCCGCCGCCCTTGGCCAGCGCTTGCAGGCCCAGGCCGACGGAGCCATCCAGGTTCACCTGCAGCAAGCTGCTGTCGCTGCGCGAAAAACGCGCCAGCGCCGAGCGCATATAGGTATAACCCGATCCGGGCGCCGGCATCGTGGTGGGCGAAAAGGCGGCGTCGATCTGCACCTGCACACCGTCCTGGACGATCTTGGTCACCTTGCGGCACTGGGCCTTGCCGATGCGTACCGAAGGGTCGGCGATGAGCTGGTCGCCCACCTGCAGGAACGGCGCGGGCGCGTCCGAGAAGGTGACCAGCTGGTTGTCCCAGCTGATCGTGCCTTTGCCCTTGAAGGTCACGGCATCGATCTGCAGGTTGGCCACCGGATAGTCGGTGCCCACGCCGAGATTGTTGCGCGCCGTGAGCAAGCCCATGAACTGGCCGCGAGGGGCGTCGAATTCGAGGTAGTAGTCGTCGGCGCGGCTGCCTTCGCGGCGCGCGCTGATGCTGGCGTAATCCGCCGGCACCTGGGCGCCGAGCGCATTGGACGGCGCGGAGACGGCCTGGTTGACGCCCGCGCCTTCCGTGACGAAATTGACGGAACCGACGCTGGTGCCGACATAGCGGCGCTCGTTGCGCCCGCTTTTGTAGGTCAGGCTGTTGATGCTGCCCTCGGTGGTCAGGGAAATGACCGCCAGCAAAATGTTCACGCCGGGCTGGTCGAGATTGCGCAGATACCGGATCTGGGGCTGCTGCACGATGCGCTTGTAGCCGGCCGTACCGCTCTCGTCGCTGAGGTCGGCGTACACTTCGAAGTAGTTAATGGTAATGAAATAGGTCGCGCCGGGGTCCATGCCCTCGAGCGCGAGCACGGCCGGCTCGAGCAGGATGATCTGCCGGCCCAGGGCGTCGATCGCCATGCCGCGCGACACTTCCAGCTGGCTGGGCTGCCCGTCCGCCGAGGCGGCGACCTCGAGGCCATGCGCGATGCCGTACAGGTACAGGCTGACATTGCGCGCCGCCAGCATATCCATCTGATATTGCTGCTCGCAGCGGAAATCGTCCGTCAGCAAGGCTTCGCCCGAAAAATAGTTGGGCCGTTCGACACGTGGCTGTTTCATGGTTTTTCCCGGATGCTGGCGCTGGACACGGAACTGGCACCGGGGATGGCGATCCACGACAACGCGATATCGCCGCTGCCGCCAGCGGCCTGCAGCGCCAGCAGCGTGACAACGAACTGCGCCGTGCCGGAGGCAACGGCGGTGGCGTACGGAACGCTGCCGCCCACCGTCACCATCACGGTGGGCGGCGTGCTGAAGGCATCCTGCTGCGTATCATAGAAAGGGACGGTGACGCTGGTGCTGGCGCCCGCGGTTTGCAACTGGGCCGCCGGCACCGCCAGCGTGCCCTGCAGGAAGGTGTCGGGCGCGGCGTTCGTCTTCACCGTCCCCAGCGCGGCCGGCAGCAGGCTCGTCACAGGGACGCGGCTGTCCGTCACGCTGACGATGGCCTTGTGGGCGTCGAGCGTGACGGTCGCCAGCAGCACGCCGTTGTCCGGCACCCGCTTGGCGGCAAACAGCTGGGCCGCCTCGTTGACCACGCTGGCCGTCGAGGCGCTGGTGTCGGGATAGCTTGCATACACCAGCATGGGATTGCTGGCATCCGATGGCAGCGTGAGCGGCGTCCCGCCGGACGGCAGGATCAGGAAATGCCCGGCGGCGTCGAAGGCCACGCCCTGGCTGACCGCCAGCGTATTGCCGGCCTGGCTTACCAGCATGCCGTTGAGCACTCCGGGCGAGAACAGGAACTGGTTTTGCAGCCAGAACCAGTTGCTGAAGTAATTCTGTTCGAGCGTCATGTAGTCCGACGTGAGGAACATGCCGGTCTGATAGTTCAGGTGGTCGGCGACGTCCGCCTTGATGAGAGTGCTCATGTCTTGATTCCTTGTTGGCCGAGTAAGGTATTCACGCCCAGCGCAGTGGCATAGCCCTGCGCCTGCAGCTGCATGCTGGGCACGATCGTGATGAGGTAGTTGCTGGCGGCCGGCTTCATGACGCGCAGAAACTGCTCGAGCCTGCCGTACAGCGCTTCGATCTGCGCCACGTTGGCGCTCGTCAGGATGAACAGCGGGTTGTGCGCATTCGGCAGCTCCATCTGTACGTCGAACAGCCACGGCAGGTAGCCCGCCACGACCGGCGCGCCGCCCGCGTACGTGTCGCGCACGATGAAGGCGCTGCTGGCCAGGTCGCTCGCCATGATGTCGGGCGCGGACGGCGCGCTGATCGTCACGGACACGGTGCCGTCGATGGCGATCCACTTGCCGCCGGGGTCCTGCTGCTGGCCGCGCATGGCCAGCGGCAGCTGGAGCAGCAGGTTGGCCAGCATGCCCAGGCCCTGCAAGGTCCCGCGCATGCGGTACAGGGCCATGATCTCGGCGATCACGGTGCGCTTGTGGTCGATATCCCAGTCATTGTCGACCGCCAGCGCGACCCAGCCGCCCAGCCAGTCGAGGAAATCGTCGAGCCAGGCCTCGACGGGGGCATTCGGGTCGGCTGCGCCCGGCGCGGCAGCCACATAGCCGGCCAGCGGATCGCTGGGCGCAGGCACCCCGATATAGGAATCGAGGTCGGCCAGGATGGCCGTTTCCTGTTTTGCCGTCGCGCCGGAAATGGGCGGAATAAAACTGGTGTCCGAAGGAGGAAACAGGAAACTCAGGCGCGGATAGAACAGGTTGCCGATGACGTCCGCCTGCAACAGTTCATGGATGCCCTTGCGCCCGCCCAGTTCGGTGTCGTCGATGCCCGTCAGTATCTTTTCAAAGATCTTCAGGTATTGCGCGAGGAAAGCCGGCTGCGCCGTGCTGTACACGGCAGGCAGGTAGCGCAGGTAGCTCGATGGCGCGCTCATGCGGCATTGCTCCTGACGCTGACATCGAGGCAGCGCAGGCGCGGCAAGCCCCGGTAAAACATCGCGGGCGTGCCGGGCGGCAGATCGGCGAGCTGGGCATTGACGTCGAGCACGGCCATGCGGTCCAATACCAGGGTCGGGATGAAGTCGAATACCAGCCCGTCGATGGACGCAATGCCGGGCATGGCCAGGATCAGCTGGCGCAGCGCCGCTTCGGTGGGCGCCTCGTCATAGGGCCAGCCCTGGCCGGCCGCCCCCCCTTCGCAGGGCAGGAAGTAGGCGAAGAGGCGCGCGAACAGCAGGCCCAGCGTGACATCCAGGCGCACCGTCGGCACGCAGCCGGCGATGAGCGTCACATTGATGTCGGTGAACTGGGCCGCGCGCACCTGGACGCGGTTGCCGGCGATCACGCGCGGGGCCAGGTATTTGTTCACGGCCGCGAGCAAGGTGCGCTCGGCCGCTGCACCGTCCGGCGCCTCGATCATCAGCACCTTGCGCCGCGTGCCGCTGCTGCCGCTGCCGGCCTGGTTCGGATACGGCGGATACTGGTAGCGCCATTGCGCATCGCTGAGTATCCAGGCGACGCTGCCCTGCCCCGCGCTCTGCGCGTATGCGCGCCGCACCAGCAGCGGCGTGGCGGCGGCGCTGCCCGCGGCGGCGCCCGCTGCCTGCTGTGCGATGACCTGGTTCGTTTCCAGCGCCAGCGCCTCGATATTCGACAAGGTCAGCGCCATGTAGGGCTGGCCGACATAGGCCAGCACATATTGCTGCAGCGCCGGCTTGTTCAGCACAACGTCCTGTTCGAGTTGCACCAGCACCTGCTGCAGGGCCAGGAAGGCGGCGTCGTGGTTGGCGGTGGCGGCCAGGCTGTAGGCCGTCTGGTTGCCGGAAAAGGCCAGGCCCAGCACCCAGCGCAGGTAATTTTCATCCGTCTGCACGGGAATCGCGTTGGCCTGGTACAGCAGCGACTCGTCCAGCCAGGCCAGCAGCTGCAACAGGGTGATGCCCGGATCGCTATCGTTGTAGTCGGTCCACTGGCGCGTGTACTGCGGAATCCGGCGCACCAGGTCGGCCGCCAGTTCCTGGTAGCTCTTGCGGTCGAGATCGGGCAGTTCGAAGGCCATGCGCTACGCCACCGAGATATACACGAGCATGCTGCCGGCGACGGGCAGCTCGGTGGGCGCCAGCGCGACGTTGCCGTCCTGGCGTCCATTCACGTTCAGGCCGAGCACGGCGGTCACGCCGGGCAGGCTGCACAACAGCACATGGATGGCGGATGCCTGCACGGTCTGGCCGAAACGCCAGCCCTGTCCGGGCGGGCCGCCATAGACCGGCTGGAAATAGGCGCGCAGCAACGCCGCGATGCGCGCCTGCTCCGCCTGCACCTGGTCGGGCGCGATGCGGGCCGCCAGCTGCGCCGTCACCGACACGGGCACATAGCGCGCCGCCTCGATGCCGATGCGGTCGACCAGCGCCGCCAGGCAGTACTGCCTGACATAGGCGCCCACCTGGTCCAGCAGCGCCGGGCTGGCGTACGGCTGCGTCCCGGCGGACAGGGGCAGCACGGCGATACGGATGGTGTTGCCTGCCGATTCCACGGCACGCGCCTGTGCCACCTGGGCGCTGGCGGCCCCGGCCAGGGCCGTGAAATCCTGCAGTTGCACGGCCCAGCCCCCCGCGCGCACGAGGGCGGGACTGGCCGCGGCCAGTTCCTCACGCGTGGCGCAGCCGACCCCGCCAGCCGCGGGGGCCGGGTTGACCACCGCGGCGATGTTGGCGATACCGGGACGCAGCACCGTCAGCGCGCCGGCGCCCACATTGCCCGCCAGCCCTTGCGTATGGTTGTAATGAACGGCCACGATATTGTTGTGGCCAGGCGGCGGAATCATGCCGTTGTAGCCGTCGCCGAAGGTCAGCAGCCCGTTCGCGTAATCGAGCGTATACACGCGGTCGGTCGGCCCGCTGAAGGCGAAGTTCTCCACCTGCCGCCAGCGCCGCGCCACTTCGCCGGCGCCCACGCGCACGTCCGCCAGGTCCGCGTCGGCGGACTCGATGGCGCCAGATTCCTGCCCCGCCGTCAGCCCCGCAGGTTCGATCACGCACACCAGCGGGTCGGCCAGCACGGGCGGATAGTCGAGGGCGAACTGCTGGAACATCTGCTCGTTGCTCGATCCCAGCACTTCATCGACCACCGTGCTCAGGTTCGAGGCCATGA
This sequence comes from Janthinobacterium sp. FT14W, assembly GCF_009208755.1. Lineage (NCBI taxonomy): Bacteria > Pseudomonadati > Pseudomonadota > Betaproteobacteria > Burkholderiales > Oxalobacteraceae > Janthinobacterium > Janthinobacterium sp. FT14W. Next base: position 17,963 of record NZ_WFLL01000065.1, read on the forward strand.
CCGTGTTCGGATAGACGCCGTAGGCGCGGATGGTGCGCTCGACATGCGCGTTATTGATGCGGAACCAGAAAGCCGTCTGCGAAAACAGATAGGCCGCCTGCATCGCGGGCGGAATCACGAAGCCGACCAGGCCCGAACGGCTCAAGCCATAAGTGGCGTCGTCCACCGCCAGCGGCTGCCAATGCTGGCCGTCGTTGTATTCCCACTGCAGGGTGCGCCCGGGGGTGGCCTGTTCCTGCTGCAGATAGAAATACAGGACCAGCTTGTTGCCCACGCACGCCGCGGCGAAGCCGGCGTCGTCGAAGGCAAAATAAAAACCCGTCAGCAGCGCATCGACCGGCTTGAATGGACTGAACAGGAAGCGGCTCAGGGTGAAGGCGTTGTAGCTCCAGAAACTCTGCGGCTTGGCCGCGAAGCTGTACTCGATGCGCGCCGAGAGCACGAACGGCGGGTAATAGCTCGGCTGGGAAATCGTGTAGCTGAAATTAACGCCGGCCACGTCGTTGAGATATTTGCTCACCCCCAGCTTTTGCGCCTGGTCGAGCACTTCCGCGGGGATGGCGTCGATGGTGGCGCTGACGCTGGTACTGGCGATGCCGCCCTGCTGCCCGTAGCCGCCCTCGGCGATCACGCAGCGTATCCACAGCCCTTCGGAACCGGCCACGGTGCCCGGACCGAACTGCGGGCAGGCGAACTGGATATACGTGCCGCCATCCGGATTGTCATACTGAAAATTGTTGATCCGGTCGACGAACTGGTGGGTACTCGCGTCCGTGGTGGTGGCGTTGAAGGCGCTCCATTGCAAACCGTCCCAGAATTGCCAGACCAGCCGCACGGGGAAAGTGCACTGCAAGGTGGTAAGGGTGAAATAGATCGTCACCAGGGCGCCCGTCCTGGCGAACACGCTGTCCGAGCGCAGGTAGAACGCATCGTTGGTTTTCGGCGTTTCGCCGAACGGATAGGCGCCATTGGCGATATCGAGCAGCACGCCGTTGCAGGCGGCCTGCTGCGGCACGATGGCCTTGCCCTTGAAGGTGCAGCTCAAACCCGTAATGACGGGCAATTGTTGGGCCAGCGAGGCCAGCACCTTGACCTGCGGCGCGGGCTTGACCAGCAGCCAGTATTGCGGCTCCCCGTCCTGGGCAGTCAGCGGCGCAGCGTCGAAGCCGGCGCCCGGCTCGCCCGCGCGGTACAACTGCTGCTGCAGTTGCGCCAGCGGCACGGCGGCGGCCCGCGGCGTCATGCCGAGCACGATGTCGAGCTGACGGTCCGACGAGGAGCTCGTCAATTGCGCCGTCAGCGGCGTCAGCGCGCCGTCGAACCATTGCCCGAAGTATTCCGGATACAGCTGCTTGCCCGTCAGGGTGACGGTGATGCTTTGCAGCGCGTCGTCGGGCTTGAACAGGGCCGGATCGCCCATCATGAACCAGTGTCCGAGCGGCTGTTCGGCCGGATCGGCCAGCTGGCCGGCCACGAAGAGCGGCACGCCGGCCTGCTCCCCCAGCAGGCTGGGCAAGGCATCGATGAACTGGTCCTGGGCCGGGATGATCGTCAGCGCCGCCGACAGCGTGGCCGGCAGCACCAGCAGCGTCTCGTTGGTCTGGAAGCGGATCGCCTGGTCCTGCGCATCGAGCACCGCGCACTGGGCCGGCACCGTTGCCGCCGGCTGGCCGGCCTTGAGCAGGAAGCGCAGCGGCGCCTGTGCCGCCAGCGGCGCGCGCAACTGCATGTTCATGAACTGGAAAAATCCCAGGCGGCGCTGCTCCGGCATCGCGTTTTCGATGCCGGCCGTGTAGGCGGCCAGCTGCGAAAACAGCTGCAGCAGCACCAGTCCAGGGTCCTGGTCGACGTCCGATGCGCTTGGCGGCGTCGTCGTCCAGTAGCCGCTCCATTCGGGAGCATAGGCCTTGGCCAGCGCCAGCGCCTGCGCATAAAACTGCTCGGCATCGCGGAAGTCGAGCGTCGGCAAAGTCATGGACGCGGCTCGCCCGACACTTCGGCACGCAGTTCCTCGAGCACCTGGATGGCGCCGCTGATGCGCAGCAGGGTTGCCTGGAGCGTGCGTTTGCGCTCGTTGAACTCGTCCTGCAGCGCCTGCAGCTGCGCCTGCCCCGCACTTTCGTTGCTTTTCAATTCGGCAAGGCGGTCGTCTATCAGTTGTATATGCATGTACATGTCCTGGCTTATTTAAGAAAGAACGGGTAGACCAGATTGGCCGGCTGATTGTGCGAACGGATCAGGTAATCGACCGATACCCGCAGGCAATTTGGCTGCTGCGCATCGATCAGGGCGGCCACGCCGGTGACCTGGATGCGCGGCTCCCAGCGGTCCAGCGCCTGCTTCACGTACAGCTGCGCCAGGCTGCTGGCGCTGGCGTTACCGGCCGAAAACACCAGCTCGTTGATGCGGCAGCCGAAGGCCGGCAGCATCACCCTTTCGCCGGGCGCCGTCTGCAAGATGATCAGGATGGCCTCGGCGATGTCGTCGGCGCCGGCCGCGAACAGCACGCGCCCGCCCCCCGTCTGCACGGGAAACGCCCAGCCCTGGCCCAGGAAATCGGCGCCGGACGCCATCGCTAGCCCATCCTCACGGTACTCATGCCCGCCACCTGCACGGTGGGCGGCGGCGCCTGCGGTCCCGCGGGCGGAATGTCATGGCAGGTTTCGCACAGGTCGCCCGCGCGCGCGGCGCCCTTGCCATTGACCCTTACCGTCAGGCTGCCGAGGATCACGCGCCCGAGGTTGGTGGGCGGCACCTGGAACTGGCCGCTGGCGGCGATATGCGGCGGCACATTGTTGGCCACCGAGCCGACGGTGGCGGCGGGCCGGCCATTGACGCGCACGTTCAAGCTGGTATTGCTGGTGATCTTGCCGGAAAACGGGAATGGCTGCGGGGTCGGCACCGGCCCGCCCGGGCTCGGCACCAGCACGATGTGGATGTCGGCGGCGTTGACGATGCTGTCGCCCGCCTTGGCTGCGCCCATGCCCATCAGTTCAGATCGATCATGGCCGCTTGCAGCTTGAGCGCCTTTGCGCCCTGCAGCTGCATGCCCTGGGCCGACAGATCGGCCTTGACGCTGCCGTCCGTGGTTTGCAGCACGACCTGGGCGGCGCTGATGGTCAGCGTGCCCTTGGCGCTGATCGCCAGGTCGCCTTCGCTGCTGATGCTGATCTTGTTATTGGCTGTATCGAGCTCGATCCGGTTGCTCTTTTCATCGATGATGGTGATCTTGCCCTGGGCGCTGTCATCAAGCACGACGGTCTTGCCCAGCTGCGTACGGATCATCCGCACGTCCTGCTGCCTGGCCGCCTCGACCGGCGGCTTTTGCACGCCGTTCCACAGGAAACCCAACACATAAGGTTTGTTCGGGTTGCCGTCGGCGAAAGCCAGCAGGACCGAGTCGCCTTTCTTGGGCAGGAAGAAGGCACCATAGCCGGGGCCCGCAAAAAAACTCATCACCTGGAGCCAGTCCGACTCGATGCTGGCGCCGCTCAGCGTCAAGAAAACGCGGATACGGCCCAGGCCCTTGGGATCTTCGGTGTTGCTGACCGCGCCGAGCGCGACGCCGCCTGTGGTAGTCATATTCCCGTCCTGCGCACATTGATCTCCGTCTTGTAGCCGCTGCTGTCGTCGTAGTCGTGGGTGCTCGACGTGACGTAATAGGTGCCGTCGAAGCGCTCGCTCAGCCCCGTGATCTTGATGTTGACGCCAGCCACCAGCTCGCTGTCGCCCACCAGGCTGGCCTGGCCTTCGATGAAGCTTTGCAGCTGGCTCTGGAACTGCGCGTCGGCCACGGCCTGCAGCGCGGCCGGGTCGCTGATGCTGGGGCATTGCAGCGTGATTTCCGAACTGGGAAAGTCTTCCGCCGCCTCGTAGCCCGTTTCGCTGCCGCCCATCTTGTCCTGGCTGGTGCCGGACTGCGCCACGGCCGTGATGACGGCATTCGTTTCGACGTCGTAGCCGATGGCCGTCACCTTCTGGCCCATGGTCGGCACTTTCAGGTTCAGGCTGACCGCGCTGAGGTCGCGCGGGTAGCTCAGCGTCTTGATGGCGCCCTCGCCTTCGGCCGAGGGACGGAACACGAGCGTCGTGTCGGCCATGAGCAACTCGTAGTCGAGCTGCCTGCAGCGCTCCATCAGGAAGGCGTAGTTGGAGACATTGTTCTGGATGACGTACTGGTTGATGGTGTCCGGCTGGCCGGCCAGGGTGACGGGCAGGCGCGCCGCGCGCGCCACGTCGCTGACGATCTCGTTGTCGTTGAGCAGGCTGTAGGTCTTGGTACGGGTGCCGAACTTGAGCCGGTACATGCGGTCGAAGCCGCGAATCGTGGCGGCCGACGACGCCGTGCTGAAACTCGGCTCGATGGCCGTGATATCGCCACTGATCAGCTGATGCAGGCTGTCGAGGCCCAGGAAAATCGTGATCTGGTCGCCCGGCTTGAAGACGTCGAGGTCGACATCCTGCCAGGCGCCGTCCGCCTTCACCATATCGAGCGTAAAGCTGAACATGGCCGGCACATTGATTTCATCGTGCACGCGCACATTGTGGATGGCGGCCACGATGGAAGATGGCAAGGGGCTGCGGTTCTTGAGGATCTTGAATGCGCCGGTCTGCACGCTAAGCATATACGGCTCCCGTGGCCCCCGCATGCACGTCGGGAATCACCAGGTTGCGGCCGATATCCTTGCGCTGCGGGAAGTTCAAGACATCCTCGATGCTGTTCTGGGCGGCGATCAGGCGCCACTGGTTCGGGTCGCCCAGAGTCGCTTGCGCGATCAGGTACAGGCGGTCGCCCTGCTTGACCTGCCACAGCTGGCGGCAATTGAAATAGCCGCGCGACTGCAAGTCCTCTTCTTCCGTCAGCACCGACTTGAACGTCACGCTCAGCTCGGCGCGCACGGGAATGCCGGAACTGAGAAACATCGTGAATTTCTGGTCGAGCTTGACGATGATGCCCGTAAACAGGGGGCCGGCCCACGTAAACACCAGCACCGGCGGCTCCTTGCGCACATTCGTGCCCACGCTGGGCACGGTAAGCGCGACGATCTTGTTGGTCTTGGTGCGCACGTCGACCTGGCGCTCGTAGGTGTCGAAAAACAGCGACACGGTCAAATCGTCATTATTGACCCGCTGGAACTGGATATTCGACCCTTCGCCCTGCACCATCACGGTCTTGTTCAGCGACAGTTCGGTCGGGTTGTACATCACGGGGATTTCCTCGCGCGTCGCGTGCACGACGATCTTGGCCATTTCCAGCATCAGGCGCCTCCCCGGCGATAGCGTTCCGTGGCGCCGCGGCGCGCGATGGCGCCAGCCATGCGGTCGGTCAGCGAGGCCAGCACCGGCGCCGAAAACAGCGTTTCGGTGAGCGCCTTGCGCAACTGCTCCTGGGACTGCCCGCCATGGACGATTTCATGCACCACCCGGCTCTGGACGGCGCGTTCCAGGCCGAGCATGCGCGTCTCGACGAGGCGTTCGACGCGGCTGTGCAGCTCGGCCGTGGCGGCCGGTGCCGCCTGGCGCACCTCGCACCGCACCGGCTGGCGGCCCTGGTAGCGTCCCAGTTCGGTGCCGGCGCGCATGAACGGTGCCGGCACCGGCACCGGAGCGGCTTGCGCGGGGATGCGCAAGCCGCCCGCCTGCGGGACTGGCGCGGCCGGGTGCAATGCGGGCAGTAGCGGTGCG
>NZ_WFLL01000066.1:0-23460 GCF_009208755.1 Janthinobacterium sp. FT14W
CGCCGGTAGCGGCGCCAGCCATGCAGGCGCCGCTACCGGCGCGGCCGGGCGTGCGCATCCTGCACATCGCCCCGCAGGACTCCCTGCTGACCATCACCGTGCGGCGCGGCGGCGCGCTGGCCCGCCTGGGGCATGACCACGTGGTTGCCAGCCGCACCCTGCAGGGCGTCGTGGCGCCCGCGCCGGGACGCGCGCAATTCCAGTTCCGGCTCGACGAGATGAGTGTGGATGAAGCTAGCCTGCGCCAGGCGGCGGGGCTGACGACGACGCCGTCGGCGGACGCCATCGCGGGCACGCGCCACAACATGCTGGTGCGCGTGCTGGAGGCCGAACGCTATCCGTGGGTGCGTATCGACGCCCGGCGTATCGACGCCCGGCGCACCGGCGACGGCGACGTGCTCGACGCGGACATCACCTTGCATGGCGTGACGCGCGCCGTGCAGCTGCCCGTGCGGATCGAGATGGCGGCCGACGGGCGGAGCCTGCAGGCCAGCGGCAGCCTGCTGTTAAAACAGAGCGATTTCGGCATCGTGCCCTTCGCCGTGCTGGGCGGCGCCATGGCCGTGCAGGACCAGATGGAACTGGCGTTCCGCATTACCGCCCGGCAAGAGATCAGCGCGCCAGGATCAGGCGCAAGCCCAGGCCGATGAAGATGGTGCCGGCCACGCGGTCCAGCCACAGGCCGGCGCGCGGGCGGCGGTTCAGCCACAGGCCCACGGCGCCGGAAAAATAGCCGAGCAGGCCGAACAGCACACAAGCCTGCGCCGTGAAGACCAGGCCCAGCTGCGCCGTCTGCCAGCTGGCATTGCCCTGGCCCGCGACGATGAACTGCGGCAGGAACGAGAGGAAGAACAGCACGACTTTCGGATTGATACTGTTGGCAAACAAGCCCTTGCCGAACAGGCGCAGCAGCGATTCGTCGGGCAAGGCCGCCGCGCCATCGACTTTGGCGCCGCCGCGGCTGCGCAAGGCGCCGATGCCCAGCCACACCAGGTACAGGCCGCCAGCCACTTTCAGCGTGGTAAAGGCGGCAGGCGAGGCGGCCAGCAGGGCCGACACGCCGATGGTCGCCAGCACCGTGTGCGTGAGGCAGCCGAGGGCGCAGCCCAGGCCGAACGCCATGCCCTGGCGGCGCCCGCGCGACATGCCCACGCCCAGCACCATCAGGTTGTCGGGGCCGGGACTGGCGGTAATGAGGACGGCGGCGGCCAGGAAGGCCAGGAACTGGTCGGGACTGAGCATGGAAGACTCGCAGGCAAAAGGCGACATGATACCGGAGCGGGCGCCATGCGGGCAGGACATGAAATTGCCCGTGTGCCACCGAGAGTCGATTAAAATGGGCACTCCACAGCAAACGGCGTTGCCGCCAGTTCCCGCGCGACCATCACCCTGCCCATCGATGCCAGCCTTCCCGCCCCCTTCCAGCCACCGCGCTTCCTGCTCCCGCGTCAGCGCCTGGCTATGCGGCTGGCTGTTCGGTTTTCTATTCAGCCTGCTGGGCCTGGCGGGCGCGGCGCAGGCGGCAACTTTGTCCCTGAGCAAGCAAGGCATCGCGCACCTGGGCAGCGGCGGGCAACTCTTTTTCGCTGGAGATGAAGCCGCGCCGGCCGATGCCGCCGCCCTGCCCGCCTGGCTGGCGCGCCAGCGCCCGGCCGCACAGGTCGACCTGTTCGGCGGCGCCTACTGGCTGCATGCGCAGGTGCGCAACGACAGCAACGTCGCGGCCTGGGTCATCGACCCGAACGACACCCTGATCGACCTGGTCGACCTGTATGTGTATGGTCCCGGGCCACATGCGGCGCCGCAGGTCTTGCTGACAGGCTACCAGCGCCCGCATGAATATTTGCTGCACTACGGCAAGGACGTGCAACTGGCGCCGGGCGCCACGTATGACATCCTGATCCGCTTTTCCAGCCCCTATTACGCGCGCGCCCCCATGTTCGGCGTGAAGGCGCAGCGCGATTACCGCAAGCTGGTGGGCAAGGAAAATTTCCTGATGGTGGCGTCCATCGGCGCCCTGCTGGCTCTGGGCCTGTTCAATTTCTTCATCTTTTCCATCACCCTGGAAAAAGCCTCGGCGTATTACGCGCTGTACGTGCTCACGTACGGCCTGGCCTGGGCCATGACCTTCCACGTCTTTGCCGACCTGTTCGACTGGCATCTGCTGCAGCTGCATTACCTGCCGTTTTTCCTGCTGCCCGTCTTCAGTACTTTGTTCTACACGCATTTCCTGCGCCTGCGCGACTACTCGCCCCTGCTGTACCGCATCAGCAAGGTCAACCTGGTGCTGCCCCTGCTGCTGCTGCCCAGCTGCTTCTTCGCCCTGTCGTATGCGCACACGCTGGCCACCATCGCCATCAGCATCTGGATGCTGCTGGCGCTGATCTGCGGCATCGTCGTCTGGCGCCGCGGCTACCAGCCGGCGCGCTTCTTCGTGCTGGCCTTCGTCGCCCTGATGCTGCCCGGCTTCCTGATCCTGCCGGCCAACCTGGGCCTGATGCCGGCCATGGTGGCCAACGCCCAGCTGGTCACCTTGCTCGGCGGCACGCTCGACGGCTTGCTGCTGGCCTTTGCCCTGGCCGACCAGATCCGTTTGCTGCGCAACAACCTGGAACAGCGCGTGCAGGAACGCACCCTGGCGCTCACCCTCAGCAACGATGCCCTGCTGACGGCCAAGGAGCATGCGGAAGTGGTCAGCCGCCACCGCATCGACTTCCTGTCGGCCATGAGCCACGACATCCGCACCCCGCTGGCCGGCGTGATCGGCATGCTGAAATTCGCCCTGCGCGACCAGTCCGTCAAGGGCCGCACGCAGGAATACCTGCGCATCGGCCTGCACAACGGCGTCTCGCTCCTGACCATCCTCAACGACATCCTCGATTTCTCGAAGATCGATGCGGGCAAGCTGACCCTGGAAACCGTGGACTTCGACCTGCTGGCGCTGGTCGGCGACGCGGCCGGCATCGTGCAGGGCCAGGCCGACGCCAAGAGCCTGCTGCTGCGCCGCGAACTGGCGCTGGACCTGCCCCGCTACGTGCGCGCCGACCCCACGCGCCTGCGGCAGATCCTGATCAACCTGCTGGGCAATGCCTTGAAGTTCACGGCGAATGGCGAAGTGCTGCTGGAAGTGCGGCGCGCCCGCACGCCGCCGCGCCGCGACGGCCGCAGCGAGATCGATTTCATCATCAGCGACACGGGGCCCGGCATCGACGCGGACACCTTGCCGCGCCTGTTCCAGAAATTCGAGCAGGCCGACCATTCCACCACGCGCCGCTACGGCGGCACGGGCCTGGGCCTGGCCATCTGCAAGGAACTGGTCGAACTGATGGGCGGCACGATCGGCGTGGAAAGCCGCGTCGGCATCGGTTCGCGCTTTCATTTCAGCCTGCCGCTGCAGGACGGCAGCGCGCCGGCGGCCGATGCGCGCCGGCCCCAGCGCCACGCGCGCCACGCCTGCCGCCTGCGCATCCTGTGCGCCGAAGACGTGCGCACCAACCAGATCATCATCGGCACCCTGCTCGAAAGCATGGGCCATGACGTGACCATCGTGGAAAACGGCGAGCTGGCGCTGCGCGCGCTGGGGACGGGCGCCTACGACTGCGTGCTGATGGACGGCCGCATGCCATCGATGGACGGCGAACAGGCCGCGCGCCTGATCCGCGGCGGCGGCAACGCCGAATTCCCCGTTCCCGACCCGCGCATCCCCATCCTCGCGCTGACCGCCAACGCCAGCGAACATGACCGGCAGCGCTACCTGGCCGCCGGCATGGACGACTTCCTCAGCAAGCCCGTCGACGAAGCCCTGCTGTTCGAGAAAATCGACGCCATCATCGACCTGCTGCTGGCGCGCGGCCACGCCCTGCCGCCGGCCGTGCCCAGCGAGGACGAGAACCTGGCGCGCCAATTCGGCCTGGACGGCGGCGGGCCGCCCGCGCCGGCCGATCCCATGACGGCGCCCGTGCACATCCTGCCGCTGGCGGGCCTGTCGCCGCAGCACTTGCAGCGCATCGCGCAAGCGTTCCTGACGGAAGCGCCGCGGCGCCTGGACCTGGCATGCCACGCCGTGCGCGACGGCAACGCCAGCGCGGCCGCCGCCGCCTTCCACGCCTTGAAAGGCAGCGCCGGCTACCTGAGCCGCCCCACCCTGCACGGCCTGTGCCACCAGATGGAAACCCTGGCCTCGAACGGCCAGCTCGATAACGTGGAACAGTTCCTGCCGCAGCTGCACGCGGCGCTGGATGCGGCGCGGCGCGACCTCGAAGTTCAGCCTGGCGCCTGAGGCATCCAGCCATGCGCCCGCAGCCACGCCAGCAGCAGCTGCGGCCACGCGGCCGGCTCGCTGCCCCGCTTGCCCAGGCCCCAGCCATGGCCGCCCTGCTGGAACAGGTGCAGCTCCACGGGCACGCCCGCGCGGCCCAGGGCGGCGGCCATCAGCCGGCTGTTCTCGGGCGGTGCAATGGGGTCGTCCAGCGCCTGCGCAATGAACATGGGCGGCGTGCGCGCATCGACGTGCAATTCCACCGACATGGCGTCGCGCGCCGCCTGCGCGGGGTGGCTTCCCAGCAGCTGCTTCTTCGCATGCGTCGTGTCGTATGGCGGCTGCATGGTCAGCACGGGATACAGCAGCACGGCAAAGTCGGGCCGCGCGGATAATGCATCGAGCGCATCGGCGGGCGCATGGCGGACCGCGTCGGGCTCGACCGCCGTCATGCCGGCCAGGTGCGCGCCGGCGGAAAAGCCCAGCATGCCGATGCGCGCCGGGTCGATCCGCCATTCCTCGGCGCGCGCACGGATCACGCGCATGGCCCGCTGGCCATCCTGGAACGGCGCGGCCACCCCGCCGCCTTCCTGCGGCAGGCGGTACACCAGTTCAAACGCCGTGATGCCCTGCGCCTGCAGCCAGCTGGCGGCCGGGCCGCTTTCCTTGCCCGCCTCGATATGCGCATAGCCGCCGCCGCTGACCAGCACGATGGCCGTGCCGTTCGGCTGCGCCGGGCGGTGCACGATCAGATACGGCTGATCGACCTGCGTGATGGAACCCTTGGCGCTGTCGCGCTGCGGCCCCGGCGCCGCGCCGCCGGGCGGCGCGCCCGGCCACAGCACGATCGCGCCGGGCGGCGCGGCGCTCCCGTGCAGGTGGACGAGAACCAGGCATAGCGGCATCAGGCGTTTCATGGACAAGCTCGCGCAGGGAACAATGAAACGCCATCATAGCGAAATAACTAAAAATCCGTCTCGCCCTGGATCACGGCCGGATACCCCGTCAGCGCGCGCGAGGTCTGCATGCCCGCCATCACGGCCGCCTCCACGCAGCCCGCGTTGATGCCCGTCCTGATCCAGTCGCCCGTCAGGAACAGGTTGGAAAAGCCCGACTGGTCGGTGGCCAGCCGGTACCGGGTGCTGCCCACCACCGACATCACGTAGCGCTCGGACGGGTCGACATTGGCGCGCCAGTACTGGCTGTCGAAACGCGCCGGCCCCGTGCCAGCCTTCGCGTCGACCAGCCATGGCCACGGAAACGCGCCGGGCCCGCCCGCCTCGGGCCACAGGGCGCCGATTTCGCGTTCCAGCTGGTGCAGCGCGCCCGCCTTGGCGCGTGCCGCGCAGCGGGCGGGGAAATCCGTGTCGGTGACGGGCGGATAGCTGTCGACGGGGAAGGCGCTGCAAAAGTAGGACACGTTCTTCGGCGCCAGTCCCGCCGGCCAGTCCTCGTGCGCCAGCAGCTGGTCCATGGGCGCCCACGTGTCGTACGGCTCCGTGAAGGCCGACAGCACGGGCTGCTGGCCTTTCGGCTGCGTGGTCCAGCCCATCTGACGCAAATCCTTGTTGAGCCACACCTGGTAAGCCTGCGTGGCCACGGTTTTCACCTTGTCCGCCGTCAGCTGCAGGGCCGGGCTTTGCGCCAGCAACTGCGGGCACAGGACCGGCAGCGAGCCGATCGAGATGCCGAACACCACCTTGTCGAAATCGACGCCCTTCTTCAGGACCGTGGCGGGCAACTGCCGGCCGAACGCCTGCCGGTACTGCTGCGGCCAGTCGCTCCAGTACGATTCCAGGTTGACTTCCTGCTCTTGGAGCAGGGCCGCCTGCGCGGGATCGAGCTGCGCGTAATCGGGTGCGCTGGGCCAGCAGGCCAGGCCTTTCACGTCGACCAGCGGCGCATAGCCGGCGGCGGGATCCTTCAATTGCACCTGCTGCGTGATGCGGATGCTGTCGATGTCGCCCGCGCCCGGCACCAGTTCTTCCACGCGCTGGAAGAACCTGAATTCCACGCCCCGCTTGCGCAGCACTTCGTACAGGGGCGTGAAAATCGTGTCGCCCATGCCGGCCTGCATCTTGAACATGATGCCGCCCTTGTAGGCCAGGCCGATGCGCGCCATCGCCCGCAACAAGGTGCCCGCCTCGATGTTCGGCTTGGCGAAATCGCCGCCCTCGTAGGCGAACACCAGGTCGTAGAAGCCCCGCACGGGCGCCGAATTCACGCTGAACTGCTCGTCGCCGCCGTGTTTTTTCAGCCAGGCGCGGAAATCGATGTCGTTGATGACGTCAAAGCCGTTCTTGAACACGCCATCCTCGAACATGCCCTTCATGACCGTGATGCCCAGGTCCAGGCAGGTGAACAAGCGGCGCAATTCATCGTCGCCGTCGATCAGCGCGCGGTAGCGCAGGCGCAGCCAGGCGCGGATGCCGTTCAGGGTGCTGGCCAGCAGCTGGTAGCGGGCCTGGTCGTGGCGCGTGGAATCGGGCGCCAGGTCGGCCACCAGCGCCGCCAGCGCGCCCACGGACAGGCCCACGTCCAGGCCCAGTTCATCGGCCTGCCCCACCACTTCGTCGGCCAGGCGGCGCAGCCAGCCCGGCCACACGCCCTCGCCTTGCGATGCGCTGGCGCGCACGATGCGCGCGTCCGCGTCCGCCACTTGCCGGATCTGGCGTATCCACTGCTCGATCCAGCCCACCATGGCGATGGCCATCTGCCACAGGGTGATGTCTTCGCCGCCTTCGCCCGGCTCGCCCGGCAAGGTGGGAAAGAGGATGGACCAGTTGCGCCACTTGCCCTTGACGTCTTCCGACAGGGCCACGTAGTCGTGCTGCTTGAAGGCGTCGCGCCAGGTGGCCAGCGGGCTGCCTGGCGGACGGTCGAGGCTGGCGTAGGCTTCCTTGATCATCCTGAAGGCGTTCGCGTAGAAGCCGAACCAGATGTGCAGGCCGTGCTCCTCGATGCGCTGGCCCGCTTGCGCATTGCGCCCGCTGGCGCCCTTGCCGCCCAGGCGCCAGCCCAGCTGGTACACAGTGATCTCGTGCCGGTTTTGCCAGCCCGGCTGGTTCGTCAGATAATACGCGGCCGTCATGGCCGCCACGCCGCCGCCCAGGATGGCGATCTTTTCCGGCGCGATGCGGGAATTGTCGACCAGCTCCTCGCCCGGCATGGCCGTGAAATCGAAGTTCACATTGAACGGCAGGATCGCCGCCTGCGGCCCCAGCTGCAAGCCCAGGGTCTGGTCCAGCGGGAAGCTGTCGAACGCGTGCACTGTGCATTCGTATTCGTAGCCCAGCAGCCGCGCGCTGTGCAGGCGGTTGATCTCGGCCGGCGCGGCCACCAGGGCCTGGTACACGGCCTTCACGCCCGCGCTGTCGGGAAACTGCTTGAGGAAGATCTGGTCGATGCGGGGGGTGCGCAGCAGGGAAAGGATATCGGCCCAGCCGGCCTGGTCCATGTCGAAGAAATCGGGGATGGAGAGGAAGATCTTGAACGCCTGCTCGATGAGTTCAAGGAAGCTGTTGAGGGGTTTATGCTGGCCCGTCTGCACGGTGGCATTGACCTCCAGCAACGGGTGCAGGGCCAGTTTCGTTTCCGGCGAAAAATGCTGGAAACCCTTGGCGGCCACGGAGCAGCGCAGCGGCTCGCTGCCGGCAGCGGGAATCTCGTACTCGCACAGGTATTTCGGATAGCCAAACAGTTCGCGCCCGTTGATCAGGGCCATCGCGTCGTCGACGAAGATATGGCACGGATACCAATAGATATGCGCGAGCTTGCCCGCCCCATCCATCTCGCCGACCATGATCCAGGTGACGATATCGACTTCCGTGATCCAGCCCTTGGCCTGGTCGACGGGGTTGCTGGAATCGGCATGGTTGACGCGCGTAAACGTCAGCATCACATACGGCGACAGGGCTTTCAGGCTCATCTTGCGGCCCGCCACCTGGTTCAGGGTGGTGTTCACGGTCGCCTGCAGCTTCGCCAGGTCGCCCCTGACGAAATAGCCGTACATTTCCGACTGTTTCAATTGCAGCGGCGAGTGCATCATCACCGAACCGCCCTGATAGATATACGAAGGTCTTGCCGAAGGTATCGCCGTCATTGCCCTGCCCCCTTTAAGTTTCATTCAAACAAGATTTCTACAGTGTATTTGAGAAATATCAATGAATGATATGAAATAAATTAAAGGATTTGCCAAGATGCATAGGCTCAGCAGGAAACAGCTTGCGCGCGGCAGGCGGGGCAAGCCCGGGCCATCGGGTGTAGGATGAAAGCTCCTGACCGTTCCGAGCACCGCGCCATGGCAATGATTACTACCGATTACGTTTCCACTTATTCCGGCAACCGTTTTTATCCGCTGCGCCCCCATATCGACAAGGTCGCCATCGAAGACATCGCCCACGGCCTCGCCTACCAGTGCCGCTTCAATGGACAGACGCAGGTGTTTTATTCGGTCGCCCAGCACAGCCTGATCGTCGCCGGGCTGGTGCCGCCCCATCTGCGCCTGGCCGCCCTGCTGCATGACGCGGCCGAAGCCTACCTGGGCGACATGGTGAAGCCCTTGAAAGTGCTGCTGCCGGAATTTGCCGCGCTGGAAGACAAGGTGAGCGCCATCATCGCCGCCACCTATGGCCTGGATTTTTCCGATTACGCACCCATCAAGCGGGCCGACCTGATCGCGCTGGCCACGGAAAAGCGCGACCTGATGCCCCATTCGGCCGAACGCTGGGCCTATCTTGACGGCATCGTGCCCTTGCCCGGTATAATCGAAGCCATGGGACCGGCCGAGGCCAAGCAGCGCTTCCTGCATGCGTTTGCCCAGCTGGGCGGGCTGGGGCTGGCGGCATGAAAGCCTCTCCCACAGTCTCACGAACGGGCGCTAAGCCCCGGTTTTTGCACGGCTTTTTTAGATATCCACAGCAACTGTGGATAAAGTTGTTGATAAGCCCCTCTTGACAAGCCGCAACACCAGCATTGATGCGGGTTTCAACAATTTGCTGATTTCACAGGCAATTTTTTACCCCAATGAAATCAATGACTTAGCATCATGCATTTGCGCTAGCGCAAAGCTGCTCGGCCATCATGAAAATATATTTTGCGGTACAGCAGGCAAGCTGGCGCCAGGCCGTCTTGCCTGAACAGCATTGTTTTGACAAACCCCGCAGACTGGCATAGTGTGGAGTGAGCGAGCACGATCAACGGTGGATAAACGCATGAATATGGATAGCGACAGCGTGGATAGCGACAGCGCCGCCAAGGGGGCGGACGAACCCGACTGGCTGGTCGACGACCCGCTCGAGAAGGCAGATGCGGCGGCAGAACCGGCCAGCGCGGCGCCATGGCGCGTGCTGATCGTCGACGACGATGTCGACGTGCACGTGGTGACCAAGTTCGCGCTCAGCCAGGCCAGCTTCCAGGGACGCAGGCTGAGCTTTTTGCATGCGTACTCGGGCGCCGAGGCGCTGGCTTTGCTGCGCAGCACGCCCGACATCGCCGTGGTGCTGCTCGATGTGATCATGGAAACCCAGGATGCCGGACTGCAAGTGGCGCGCCAGGTGCGCGAAGAACTGCACAACAGCGCCGTGCGCATCATCCTGCGCACGGGCCAGCCCGGCCAGGCGCTGGAACACCGCATCATCATCGATTACGACATCAACGATTTCTGGTGCAAGACCGACTTGACCACGCGCAAGTTGTTCACCACCGTGATCGCCTCGCTGCGCACCTACGCCAGCTTGCGCGAAGCGCAGCAACAGGTCGCCAGCCTCGCTGCCGCCCTGGCCCAGTGCGGCGAAGCGCCCCCGGCGCCGGCCGGCGGCACGCCCTGAGCATCGGCCGCTACTTTCAGTCATAAAACAAGAGCACTGGATGGGCATACAGGCTTGTCCCGCACCCCATTTTGACCTGCCCGGATGCGCCATCCGCTGCGCCGAACGGCCGTCATTATCTAAGTGGCGGATTGTTAAGCGCTTTTTCAGATATCCACACGGACTGTGGATATCTTTGTGGATAAGCGCCTATTGACAGGCCTCAAAGCCACAGCCAGTGCGGCTTTCAATAAACTGCTCAATCAAACAGCAAAAATAAATCCCATTAAAATCAAATACTTAGAAACTCACACATAATCACAAGAAAATTATTTCGCCAATTTCGCTAACCCATCATTTGTGCATAACTGAGCCGTAGTGATCAATCCGACAACAGCGGACTAGCGATGCCAGCAACACAGTTGCCGTGCGGATATTCAATGCACGGTCTGGCGGCGCTGCTCCGGATGCAGCAGCACGCGTTCGATCAGTTCGGGCGCGATATTGTATGACTTCAGGTATTCCAGCGCGCACAAGGTACTGAAGGCAGCCTGCACGGCGATACCCAGGTTGACGATATCGGACATCTTTTGATCGACCCGGGCATGCAGCACCACGGTCTTGACGGGCATATGCAGCGTTTCTGTGGAATTAGGCATGGTGAACAACTCCTGCGTAGGGGGACGGAACGGAGGGAGACGGCGTAGCGGTGCGAACCGCGCCAGCGCGGACAGGGACAGCGGTCATGTTGCCGATCAAAGTATTGCTGATAAATTCTCGATGTCAATGGCAGGGAAACATGAGCCACGGTTTTTTCTTGCAGGCACGAGCTCAGCCGAAAGCGATGGACAAGCGCGATCGGCCACGGCGATAATCAGCCATGCCCTCGCCTTCGCCCCTCCCGCCCGACCTTTCCCGCCCGCAACCCGCCTCGCTTGCCGACCTGTTCTTCTCGTTCACCTGGCTGGCCCTGCAGGGATTCGGCGGCGTGCTGGCCGTGATCCAGCGCGAAATGGTCGAGCGCAAGCGCTGGCTGACGCAGGAGGAGTTCCTGGAAGACTGGGCCGTCGCGCAAATCATGCCCGGTCCCAACGTGGTCAACCTGTCGCTGATGGTGGGCGGGCGCTATTTCGGCTTGAAAGGGGCATTGACGGCGCTGGCCGGCATGCTGGCAGTGCCGCTCGTCATCGTGCTGGTGCTGGGCGTGCTGTACACGCGCTTTGGCGACAATGCGCACATGGCGGGCGCGCTGCGCGGCATGGCGGCCGTCTCGGCCGGCATGATCGCTGCCACGGGCGTGAAACTGGCCGCCGCGCTGGGCAAGCATCCGCTGCCCCTGTGGCTGACCCTGCCCCTGGTCGTGCTGGGCGTGCTGATGGTGGCGGTCTTCCACTGGCCCCTGCTGTACATCCTGCTGGGCCTGGGCGGCATCGGCTGCCTGCTCACCTACCGGAAGCTGGCCGCATGACGCCGCCCCTGCAACTGGTCTTGAGCACGGGCGACTGGCTGAACCTGTTCGGCCATTACCTGATGCTGTCGCTGATGTCGATCGGCGGCGCGATTTCCACCACGGCGGAAATGCACCGCTTCCTCGTCGAGCAGCATGGCTGGCTGACGCAGGCGCAGTTCAACGAATCGATCGCCATCGCGCAAGCGGCACCGGGGCCCAACGTGCTGTTCGTCGCCCTGATGGGCTGGAACGTGGGCATGAACGCGGGCAGCTATGCCGCCGCGTACCTGGGCGTGCTGGTGACCATGGTGGGCATCATGCTGCCCAGCACCACCCTCACCTACGTGGCGGCCCAGTGGGGCTACCGCAACCGCGACCTGCGCCCCGTGCGCGCGTTCAAGCAAGGCATGGCGCCCATCGTCGTCGCCCTGCTCATTTCCACAGGCATGATACTGGGCGGCGCCAACCATCGATGGAGCACCGACTGGCCCCTGTGGAGCCTGTCCATCGTGGCCGGCCTCATCATCTGGCGCACGAAGATCCATTTATTGTGGCTGCTGGCGGCCGGCGCCGTGCTGGGCTGGCTGCAGCTGGTGTAGAACGCCTACACGGCCAGGTGCCGCTTCACCTCGTCGCCATCCATCTGTTCTGCCTTGCCGCTGGCCACGACGCTGCCGCGCGACAGCACGATGAACTCGTCGGCCAGCTCGCGGGCAAAGTCGAAATACTGTTCGCACAGCACGATGGCCATGTCGCCGCGCTGTTTCAGCAAGCTGATCACGCGGCCGATATCCTTGATGACGGAGGGCTGGATGCCTTCCGTCGGCTCGTCGAAGATGATCAGCTGCGGCTCGGCCAGCAGGGCGCGGGCGATGGCCAGCTGCTGCTGTTGTCCGCCCGACAAATCGCCGCCGCGCCGCTGCAGCATCTCTTTGAGCACGGGAAACAGCTCATACACGTGCGGGTCGATGCGCGACGCTGCCCTGCCCCGCTTCACCGCCATGCCCATCAGCAGGTTTTCCTCGACCGTCAGTCGCGCAAAGATGTCGCGTCCCTGCGGCACGTAGGCAATGCCCAGCTTTGCCCGCGCATGCGGTGCCAGCTTCGTAATGTCGCGGCCATGGAAGACCACCTGGCCCTGCGCCACGGGCAGCACGCCCATCAGGCATTTCAGCAGGGTCGTCTTGCCCACGCCATTCCTGCCCAGCAAGGCCAGGCATTCGCCCTTGCGCGCCGACAAATCGATGCCGCGCAAGGTATGCGAGGAGCCATAGTATTGATTTAACTGTTGCACTTCCAGCATGGCCTGTGATCTCCCCTATTACCTTCCCAGATAGACTTCGATGACGCGCTCGTCCGCTTGCACCTGGTCCATGCGGCCCTGGGCCAGCACGGCGCCCTCATGCAGCACGGTCACGATGCCATGCTGCGCGATGTCCGTGACGAATCCCATGTCGTGCTCGACCACCATGATGGAATGCTTGCCCCGCAATTCATTGAGCAATTCCGCCGTGCGCGCCGTTTCCGCGTCCGACATGCCGGCCACCGGTTCATCGAGCAAAATCAACTGCGGCTCCTGCATCAGCAGCATGCCGATTTCCAGCCACTGCTTTTGCCCATGCGACAGCAAGCCGGCCAGCCGCCCCTCGTGACCATCGAGGCGGATCAAGCGCAAGATCGCTTCGATCTTGCCTGCCTGCTCGGACGTGAGGCGCGCAAACAGGGTGGGCGCCACGCGCTTGTCCAGCTTCATGGCCAGTTCCAGGTTATCGAACACCGTATGCTGCTCGAACACGGTGGGACGCTGGAACTTGCGGCCGATGCCCGCGTGGGCAATCTGCGCTTCCGTCATGCTGGCCAGGTTCATGGTCTGGCCGAACCAGGCCGTGCCCGACGTGGGGCGCGTCTTGCCGGTGATCACGTCCATCATGGTGGTCTTGCCCGCCCCGTTCGGACCGATGATGCAGCGCAACTCGCCCACGGAAATATCGAGGCTCAGTTTATTAATGGCCTTGAAGCCGTCGAAGGACACGCTGATGTCTTCCAGGTACAGGATGGCGCCATGCGTCGTGTCGACGCCCTCGCCTTTCACGCGCGCATACGTGGGGCCCGCTTCGGCGCTGGCCATGCCGGGCAGCATGCGGATGCTCATGCGGCCTCCTCTGCCACGACGGGCTTGCGTTTGAGCTTGCTCAACACGCCCAGCATGCCCTGCTGCATGAACAGGGTCACGCCGATGAACAGCAGGCCCAGCGCGAACAGCCACAGTTCCGGCAAGGCGGCCGTGAACCAGCTTTTCAGGCCATTGACGGTGAAGGCGCCCAGAATCGGGCCGAGCAAGGTGCCGCGTCCGCCCACGGCCACCCACACGACCATCTCGATGGAATTGGCGGGCGACATTTCCGACGGGTTGATGATGCCCACCTGCGGCACGTACAGGGCGCCGGCGATGCCGCACAGCACGGCGGATAAAGTCCAGACGAACAGCTTGAACCACAGCGGGTTATAGCCAAGGAACATCAGCCGCGCCTCGCTGTCGCGCACGCCCTGCAGCACCCTGCCCAGCTTCGAACGGACGATGGCGCGCGCGCCCACCAGCGCGGCCAGCAGGAAGGCCAGGGTCAGCAGGAACAGCACGGCCCGCGTGGCGGGCGCCGTGATGCTGTGACCAAGAATGGTCTTGAAATCCGTGAAACCGTTGTTGCCGCCAAAACCGGTGTCGTTGCGGAAGAACAAGAGCATGAAGGCATACGTCATCGCTTGGGTGATGATGGAAAAATACACGCCCTTGATGCGCGAGCGAAACGCAAAGTAACCGAACACGAAGGCCAGCACGCCCGGCACCAGCACGACGAGGGCCATGCAATACCAGAAATGTTCCGTAAATGCCCAGTACCACGGGTAGGTTTTCCAGTCGAGAAAGATCATGAAGTCGGGCAAGCTGCTGTGATACTGGCCCTGGTCGCCGATGGCGCGCATCAGATACATGCCGTGCGCATATGCGCCCAGCGCAAAGAACACGCCATGGCCCAGGGACAAGATGCCCGTGTAGCCCCAGACGAGGTCCAGCGCCAGCGCCGCCAGCGCGTAGCACATGAACTTGCCCACCAGCGCCACCGTGTAGGCGGACACGTGCAGCGCATGGCCTTCGGCAAACAGCAGATTCAACATGGGCAACAGCGCCGCCAGCACCGTACATGCGGCAATCGCCGACCATACGGGCCTGGTAAACAGGCCCTCCTTGCTTCGGGGTGAGTTAATCATTCGACGCTGCGTCCCTTCATGGCAAACAGGCCCTGGGGCCGACGCTGGATAAAGATGATGATGAATACCAAAATGGTGATCTTCGCCAGCACGGCGCCCGCCACCGGTTCGAGGAATTTGTTCACTTCGCCCAGGCCCAGCGCGGCAATCACGGTGCCGGCCAGCTGACCCACGCCGCCCAGCACCACCACCATGAAGGAATCGACGATATAGCTCTGGCCCAGGTCCGGCCCCACATTGCCCAGCTGCGACAGGGCCACGCCGCCCAGGCCCGCGATGCCGGAACCGAGGCCGAAGGTCAGCATGTCGACCTTGCCCGTGGCCACGCCCACGCAATCGGCCATGCGGCGGTTTTGCGTGACGGCCCGCACGAACAGGCCCAGCCGCGTCTTGTTCAGGATCAGCCACACGGCCGCCACGACCACGATGGCAAAGGCGATGATGGCCAGCCGGTTGTACGGCAGCACGAGGCCGCCCAAGACCGTCACGCCGCCCGACATCCAGGCCGGATTGGCCACTTCCACGTTTTGCGCGCCGAAGATCGTGCGCACCAGCTGCATGAGGATCAGGCTGATGCCCCAGGTAGCCAGCAGGGTTTCCAGTGGCCTGCCATACAGCCAGCGGATGACCGTGCGTTCCAGCACCACGCCCACCAGGCCGGAGACGAGAAAGGCGGCCGGCAAGGCGGCCAGCAGGTAGGCGTCCTGCAGGCCGGGCAGATAGATACGGAAGAACAGCTGGCACAGATACGTCGTGTAAGCACCTATCATCAGCAGCTCGCCATGCGCCATGTTGATGATGCCCATCAAGCCAAACGTGATGGCCAGGCCCAGCGCGGCCAGCAGCAGCACGCTGCCCAGGGAAATGCCGTAAAACACATTGCCGGCGAATTCCATGCGCTGCACTCGTCCCTTGATCTGGCGCATGGTCTCGATGGCGGCCAGCTGCACGCCCTCGTCCGGCTCGCCGGCCTTGCCATCCGGCCCTGTATCGAGCATGGCTTGCAGCACGGGCAACAGGCGCGCATCGCTGCTGCCGGCCAAGGCCTGCACGGCGGCCTTGCGCGTGGCCGCGTCGGGCGCATGCAGGCTGGCGCTGGCGATCAGCACCTGCAATATCTGCCTGATGTCGGCGGCGCTTTCCTGCGCCAGCGCGGCGCGGATCAGGGGCAGCTGGGCGGGATCGACTGCCTTCTGCAAGGCTTGCGCGGCAGCCAGACGCTGGGCGCGCTCCGGCGCCAGCAGCTGCAAGCCCGACAGGGCGCCGGCCACGGCCGCCCGCAAGCGGTTGTTGACCATCACGCCATCGATGCCGTCGGGCAGCGGCACGGGCTTGCCGCTTGCCGGGTCATACGCCTGCTCGCCATCGACGATGTACACCTTGCCGTCGGGCGCCGCATATAAGGCGTCGTCCTGCAAGGCTTGCAGCACCTTGGCGGCCTCGGGCGTGGCCAGGGCGGCGATCTGTGCCACGGCAGCGACCCTCGCGTCGGGATCGTCGCCGGATAGCGGCTTGAGCAGGTCGGGAGGGATGGCGGCCTGCGCCATGGACGCTAACAACAGGCTGGCGAAGACCAGCAGTTGGGGGAGGATCTGCATGCGCATGGATTCCATGTAGTAAAGCCGATGTCTTGATAAGTATCCTTCCCCCAAAGACAAGGACAGGGGTCAGACCCGCCGGGTCTGACCCCAGCTCTTTGTCTGGGGTTGCGATGACGATTCGACGCGCAAGCGCCTACAGCTTCTGCTTGCCCTCATTGCCCTTGATATACGGGCTCCACGGCTGGGCGCGTATCGGCTCCTTGGTTTTCCAGACGACATTGAATTGCCCGTCAGCCTTGATCTCGCCGATCATCACGGGTTTGTGCAAGTGGTGGTTGGTCGGGTCCATGGTCAGCGTAAAACCCGATGGCGCCTTGACGCTTTGGCCCGCCATGGCGGCGATCACCTTGTCCGTATCCGTCGACCTGGCTTTTTCCACGGCTTGCGCCCACATGTGGATGCCCACGTAGGTCGCTTCCATGGGGTCGTTCGTCACCACGGAACCCGCGTTCGGCAACTTTTGCGCCACCGCGTACGCCTTCCACTGCTTGATGAACGCCGCATTCACGGGATTCTTGAGGGATTCGAAATAATTCCAGGCCGCCAGGTGACCGAGCAGGGGCTTGGTATCGATGCCGCGCAGCTCTTCCTCGCCCACGGAAAACGCCACCACGGGCACGTCCGTGGCTTTCAGGCCCGCATTGCCCAGTTCCTTGTAGAACGGCACGTTCGAATCGCCATTGATGGTGGAAATGACGGCCGTCTTGCCGCCCGTGGAAAACTTCTTGATGTTGGCGACGATGGTTTGATAGTCGGCATGACCGAACGGCGTGTAGACCTCGCTGATATCGCTATCCTTGACGCCCTGGCTTTTCAGGAAGGCGCGCAGGATCTTGTTGGTGGTGCGCGGATACACGTAATCCGTGCCCAGCAGCACGAAGCGCCTGGCCCCGCCGCCATCCTTGCTCATCAGGTATTCCACGGCGGGAATCGCCTGCTGGTTCGGTGCGGCGCCCGTATAAAACACGTTCTTTTCCAGTTCCTCGCCCTCGTACTGCACCGGATAAAACAGCAAGCTGTTGAGCTCCTTGAACACGGGCAAGACGGATTTGCGGGACACGGACGTCCAGCAGCCGAACACCACGGCAACCTTGTCCTGCGCCACCAGCTGGCGCGCTTTTTCCGCAAACAATGGCCAGTTCGACGCGGGATCGACGACGACGGCTTCCAGCTTCTTGCCCAGCACGCCACCCTTGGCATTGATCTCGGCAATCGTCATCAGCGCCACATCCTTGAGCGAGGTTTCGGAAATGGCCATGGTGCCCGACAGGGAGTGCAGGATGCCCACCTTGATCGTATCGGCGGCCAGGGCTGCCTGCATAGAGGTGGACGTGGCCAGGGCCAGTGCGCCGGCGGCGGCCGCTTTCAGGATGATGCGTCGTGACATGGGGACTCCTGTGATGGGTTCGAGGGGGTCGAGCTGGACATACGATGTTGTTAAAGCAGAAAGCATGCCAACGCCGGCAGGTGTACGCCATGGTGCACGGGGCCGGTGCCGCACGAAAAAAAACCTGGCTGCACAAGGACTGTGCAGCCAGGTTTCAAATTGCCGTAAAACGGTGCGTCACCCGCGGCTATGCTTGCCTCTCAATCCTTGCGTGGCACGCCTCTCAAGCGGCGCCAGCCCTTGCGGCCCAGCGGGAACAGCAGCACGAATGCGATCAGCCATGGCAGGATGTAGGCCATGGCCGTGATGGCGTTGGCCACGCCTTCGGACAGGTTTTCCGTGAAATTGCCCAGCGCGCGCTTGACGGGCGTCCAGAACGATTGCTTGCCTTCGGCGCTGATTGCCACGTTCAGCAAATCCGTATCGATGCGCTGCATCAACAAGGCATTGGCCGCCGTCGCCTGCTCCACTTCCACCTGTACGGTGGCCAGTTCCTTGCTCACCTTGATCAAGGCATCGACGTTCGCACCCGAGCGTTTTTCCAGGTCCTGCAATTGCGCCTGGTACTGCTTGAGCATCTCCAGGCGTTTCTTGCTGTCGAGCACAGGACGGCCCAGGTCTTCCACCTTGGTGCCCTGGCTGGCGATCTCGCCTTCGCTCCCCACCAGCGCCATCATCTTCCTGATGCCGGCCGGCTTGGCGCGCATGCTGATGCGCGCATGCACGTAGCGGCCGCTGTCGATGCTGGAATCGAGCAGCAGGCAAGCGTTTTCCGTATCGGCCTTGCAGGCGGCGACCACTTTTTCATACAGGGGCCGCACTTGCGCCTCGTGCGTATCGACGCTGACACTGTGTTCATAGGCGAGAAATTCGCTGCCTTTTTCCTTGCCATCGAGACGCGCGGCGCTGGACTGTCCGGCGCTCTCGCCCTTGCTGCCGCAACCGGCCAGCAGCAACAGTCCGAACAGACATATATAGACTTTTTTCATGATTTCTTTCTTCTAGTTATAGATGCTGCGGCAGCAGTTCGACATCGGGCAGATGCGCCGCCACCTCCTGTACGGTGGCATATTGCGTCAGCGCGGCCACCACCTGCGGCAGCGGCGCCGGCCAGATTTCCGGCAAATCGCGCTCGTCGGGCGCCAGCACGGGAAAGGCCAGCTGTTCCTGCGGCGGCACGAAGGCGGCTGCGACGCCCGCCTTGTTGCCGCGCGCATCGATGCGGTACCAGCCGAACTCTTGCAGATACACGGCGTTCAAGCCATGCAGGCAGAACGGCGGCCCCGCCTCGCCCACGGCCAGGCGCTGGTAGCACAGGCCGGCAGGAATGCCGTTGGCGCGCAGCAGCGCAGCGAGCAGATGGCTCTTCGCATAACAATAGCCTGTGCCATGCTGCAAGACGTCGGACGCGCGGCAGGTGACGGGATTGCGCTGGTAATCCCAGCTGTGGGCAATCTCGTCGCGCACGAAGGCAAAGCAGCGGGCGGCGATGGCGGCGTCACCCACCGCGCCTGCCGCCAGTGCGGCCGCCCTGGCGCGCACGGCCGGATGGTCGCTGTCGATATGCAGGCTGCTGGCCAGATACGGGGAAAAGTCGGTAGACATGGCATCGAGGTCATGCAAAAAGATAATGCGCGATTCTAGTCGAAACGGTTCGGAATCGAGCGTTTCCTTGCGCAGGAACAAAGAAAATCCACGTGCCAGGCTGGCTGCGCCAGGGGCGGCGACTTTGGCGGCGGCCCGGTAGCTGGTATCATGCGGGCAAACGCAGCCGGCCATATGGGCGCGGCACATGCACTACCCTGCGAAGCGGCCCCCGCCGCCGACGCCTCCCTACAGATCAGAGAAACGAGTTCCTATGAGCACTTCATCGTCCCATCCATCGTTCTGGCGCAGAGTCCCGCTGGCTTTCGGCGCCTTCTTCAGCACCCTGTCGGACGCCGCCTATGCGGCCCGCGTGGAAAAGCTGTCCCTGCCCGAGGCCGCACCCGTGGCGCCGGTGGCGCCAGCGCCCGCCCCGGCGCCCGTGCCGACACCGGCCGCCGCACCCGTCATATTGAAGGAAGCCACGCCGGACGCCGCCCTGCAATTGCTGGCCCTGCTGCAGCGCGAAGCGCGATTGATCGACTTCACCCAGGAAAACCTGGGCAGCCATGCCGACGCCGACATCGGCGCGGCCGCCCGCGTCGTGCATGAAGGCTGCGCCAAGGTCATGCGCGAATACTTCACCATCGATGCCGTGCGCCAGGAAGCCGAAGGCAGCCGCATCGTGCTGCAGGAGGGCTTTGACTCGGCCAGCGTGCGCCTGACGGGCAACGTGGTCGGTTCCGCCCCATTCACGGGCACCCTGAGCCACCGCGGCTGGCGCGCGTCCAGCGTACGCCTGCCAAAACTGAGCCCGCAGCACGACGCCGCCATCCTGGCCCCGGCCGAGGTGGAACTGTGAACGATCAAACCAACCCAAGCCCGCGCTACGCCATCGGCATCGACCTGGGCACCACGCACAGCGCCCTGTCGTATGTGAACCTGGTCGAAAGCGACGGCGAAAAGTCCAGCCACGGCGTGCTGAAGGTGCCGCAGCTGTCGGCGCCGGGCACCGTGGAAGACCTGCCGCTGCTGCCGTCGTTCGTCTACCTGCCCCATGCCGAGGAAGTGGCGGCGGGCGACCTGGCCCTGCCCTGGGTCACCGAGGAAGCGGAAGCGCCGTTCGTCGTCGGCGAGATGGCCCGCAGCCGCGGCGCCACGACGCCCATCCGCCTGGTGTCGAGCGCGAAAAGCTGGCTGTGCCACCCGGGCGTGGACCGCCGCGCGGCCATCCTGCCGAACGATGCGCCGGCCGAGGTGGCGCGCATCTCGCCCATCACGGCCTCCACGCGCTACCTGACGCACCTGCGCCAGGCCTGGGACCAGGCCCACCCGCAAGCGCCGTTCGCCGAGCAGGAAATCACCGTCACCATCCCCGCCTCGTTCGATCCGGCCGCGCGCGAGCTGACGATGGAAGCGGCGCAGGCAGCCGGCTACGCTTCGCTGACCCTGCTGGAAGAGCCGCAGGCGGCCCTGTACAGCTGGATCCAGACCAGCGAAGGCCGCTGGCGCAAGGAAGTCAAGCCGGGCGACATCATCCTGGTCGTCGACGTGGGCGGCGGCACCAGCGACTTTTCGCTGATCGCCGTGCTGGAACGCGACGGCGTGCTGGAACCGCACCGCGTGGCAGTCGGTGAACACATCCTGCTGGGCGGCGACAATATGGACCTGGCCCTGGCCCACCTGGTGGCCCGCAAGCTGGCCGCCAACGGCACCCAGCTGGACGCCTGGCAGATGCGCGCGCTCACGTATGGCTGCCGCAGCGCCAAGGAAAGCCTGCTGGCCGACAGCGGCCTGGACACGGCGCCCATCGTCGTGCCGAGCCGCGGCTCAAAGCTGATCGGCGGCTCCATCCGCACGGAACTGACGCGCGCGGAAGTGTCCACATTCATCCTCGACGGCTTCTTCCCGCAGGTGGAAGCATCGAGCCGCCCTGCCGTGCGCACGCGCGCCGGCCTGACGCAACTGGGCCTGCCGTATGCGCAGGACGCGGCCATCACGCGCCACCTGGCGGCCTTCCTGGGCCGGCAAGTGGCGGCGACGTCCGAACTGGAAGGCTTTGCGGGCCGCCAGTCGGCCGACGCCAGCTTCCTGCACCCGACGGCCGTGCTGTTCAACGGCGGCGTCTTCAAGTCCGACCTGCTGGTACAGCGCATCCTGGCCACCGTCAACGACTGGCTGTACATGGAAGGCGCGGAACCGGCGCGCATGCTGGCCGGGGCCGACCTGGACCTGGCCGTGGCCCGTGGCGCCGCCTACTACAGCTACGTGCGGCGCGGCCATGGCGTGCGCATCCGCGGCGGCACGGCCAGTGCCTTCTACGTGGCCATCGAATCGGCCATGCCGGCCATCCCCGGCATGGAACCGCCGATCCAGGCCCTGTGCGTGGCACCGTTCGGCATGGAAGAAGGCAGCGAACTGGAACTGCCGGGCCAGCAATTCGGCCTGGTGGTGGGCGAACCCGTGCACTTCCGCTTCTTTGCCTCGTCCACGCGCCGCAACGACCAGATCGGCGACCTGCTGGACTTCTGGGGTCCCGACGAGTTGCAGGAGCTGAGCGAAATCCAGGCGACCCTGTCCGCCGAAGGCCGCTCGGCCGGCGACGTGGTGCAGGTCAAGCTGCATGCGCGCGTGACGGAAGCGGGCACCCTGGAGCTGCTGGCCGTTTCCCCTGACGGCGCCGAGCGCTGGAAGGTGGAATTCGACGTGCGCGGCACGCCGCAGCAATAGGCATGCGCAGCGCAGCGGGCAAGCCGGCCTTCCTGGTCGGCATCGACCTGGGCACCACCAATACGGTGGTCGCCTATGCGAATGCGGCCGATGCGGCCGATGCGCAGGCAGGCATCGAGCTGTTCGCCATCGAGCAGCTGGTCGCTCCCGGCGAAGTGGGCGCACGCCCCCTGCTGCCGTCCCTGCGCTACCACCCCGCTGCCGGCGAGCTGGCGGCGGGCGACTTGCAGCTGCCCTGGCCGCAGCAGGACCCGGAGCACGCCGTTCTCGGAGCGCTGGCGCGCCAGCTGGGCGCCCAGGTGCCGGGCCGGCTCGTTTCCAGCGCGAAGAGCTGGCTGTCGCACGCGAACGTGGACCGCCAGGCGCCCATCCTGCCCTGGGGCGCCGATGCCGACGTGGCCAGGGTGTCGCCCGTGGCGGCCAGCGCCAGCTACCTGGCCTACGTGCGCGCCGCGTGGGACCACCGCTTCCCGCATGCTCCTTTGGCGCAGCAGGAACTGGTGCTGACCATTCCCGCCTCGTTCGACGAGGGTGCGCGCGCACTCACCCTGGAAGCGGCCCGCATGGCCGGTTTGCCCGCCTTGCGGCTGGTGGAGGAACCGCAGGCGGCCTTCTATGACTTCCTGCAGCGCCGGCGCGCCACCCTGCGCGCGGACCTGGCCGATACGCGCCGCATCCTGGTGTGCGACGTGGGCGGCGGCACCACCGATTTCAGCCTGATCGACGTGGCCTTCGGCGACGATGGCGAACCGCAGCTCACGCGCAGCAGCGTGGGCAACCATTTGATACTCGGCGGCGACAATATGGACCTGGCGCTGGCCCACCTGGTGGAAACGCGCATGGCGCAAGGCAGCGAAGGCGGCATGAAGCTGTCGGCCGCGCGCCTGTCGCAGCTGATGGAACGCTGCCGCGCCGCCAAGGAGCTGCTGCTCTCCAGCGGCGCGCCAGAGACAACCAGCGTCACCCTGCTGGGCGCGGGATCGCGCCTGATCGGCGGCAGCCGTTCCGTCGACCTCGCGCGCGAGGAAGTGGCGGCCATGGTGGTCGACGGCTTCTTCCCGAAGGTGGCGCTGGGCGACACGGCAAAAAAAGGCCGCGCCGGCATCGTCGAATTCGGCCTGCCGTATGCGCAGGACGCGGCCATCACGCGCCACCTGGCCAGCTTTCTGCAACAGCATGCGGGCGCACTGCCCGATACCCTGCTGCTCAATGGCGGCGTGTTCCGCGCCGACGCATTGGCGCGCCGCCTGGCCGAGACGCTCGCCCACTGGCGCGGCGCGCCCCTCACCATCCTGCACAACGACAATCCCGACGTGGCCGTGGCCCGCGGCGCGGTCGCCTACGCGCTGGCCCGGCGCGGCCAGGCGCCGCGCATCGGC
>NZ_WFLL01000067.1:0-23084 GCF_009208755.1 Janthinobacterium sp. FT14W
CTGACGGGTCGCTCACTTCAAAAACAACTGACAGGCCACTTCTTGCGAAGCGTCCTATTTCATTTATTTCTTCGTGAACATTTGATATTTTAAGTTTGACAGCAATCCGAAGATCGCTGCTGCACTGCATCAAATATCCACACTTATCGACTGTTAATTGTTAAAGAACTGTATTCGGTACTGCTTACTTACTGCTTTCGCGCTATCGACAAAGCGTTGTGTTTGTCAGCTGCGAAGAAGGAAGAGTATGAAGCGTTTCGGTCATTTCGTCAACCTTCTTTTTTCACCCTGCTTTACTCGGCATTTGCATGCGTCGTTCAGCGAGGGGGCAAATTATAGCCGTGCCCCGCACGCCCCGCAAGCGTTATTTTTCCGCGCTTCCTGAAACAGCCCTGGCACCGCACTTGCTTATGTCTGTCTATGCACTGTCCACCGATGGGAGCAACCCTGGGCCTGGCAGCAACACCGGGGACAGTCCGGCTCGCTTTGCTTTGCTCCCATCTGTGACAGGTGCTACATTATGGAACACTCTCGATATTCAAAAGAGCGCCGCAGTACAGGGCCCAACGGAGGCAACGAGATCATGTATCAACCTTCAGCTACTTACCGTAGCGCACCGTTTTCGTCTATTGCAGATGCGAACACCACACCGGCAGGACAAGACAACGTCCCCGTCATCATCGAAACTTCCCATCAGCGTTCCGTCGCCTTTGGCCTGTCGCCCACGGCCACGCCCGACTTTACGCCCGCCGGCAAATCGGATCTGTCCTTGCTGATCGAGCAAAACCGCATGCTGCACACGCATGCGCTGCCGGCCATGGAAACCCTGTACCAGCAAATCGTCAACACCCACAATATGGTAATTCTCACGGATGCCAACGGCGTGATCGTGCATTCGCTGGGCGATGATGATTTCCTGGAAAAAGCCAACCGGGTGGCCCTGCAGCCAGGCGTGGCGTGGTCGGAACAAAGCCGCGGCACGAATGCCATCGGCACGGCCATCACGGAAAAAGTACCGACCCTGGTCCATGCAGACCAGCATTACCTGGCCGCCAATCATTTCCTGACGTGCTCCGCGGCCCCGATTACCGACCACCGGGGCAATGTCATCGGCGTGCTGGACGTCTCGAGCGACCAGCGCAGTTTCCACAAGCATACGATGGCCCTCGTGCGCATGTCGGCGCTGATGATCGAAAATCAGCTGTTTTCCGCCACTTTCGAAGATGCCATCACCGTGCACTTCCATGCGCGCCCCGAATTCATCGGCACCTTGATGGAAGGCATCGCCTCGTTCACGCCGGGCGGGCGGTTTTTGTCCGCCAATAAAAACGGCTTGTTCCAGCTGGGCCTGTCATTTGCCGCGCTGCAATCACATACCTTCAGCTCCCTGTTCGGCTTGCCCGTGTCCGCCCTGTACGACCATTACCGCACGGCCGCGCCAGGTTTGCTGAACCTGTGCATGCACAGCGGCGTGCGCGTGTATGGGCGCGCCCAGTTGCGCCTGGCCAATAGTGTCTTCCAGCATGGCTTTACCGCCAGTACGGACCATAGCGATATCAACGCCGTGCCGGCCCAGGTTCCAGCGCCAGCCAGCCATGCAGCCAACGCAGCGCGCCGCCTGTCCGGCCTGCGCTACCTGCGCACGGGCGATCCGCAGCTGGAACTGGTCATTGAAAAGGTCAACAAGGTATTGGGGCGCGACATCCCCATCCTCGTCATGGGCGAAACAGGCACGGGCAAGGAATTGCTGGCGCAAGCCATCCACAACGACTCGCCACGGGCCATGGGACCGTTTATCGCCGTCAACTGCGCGTCGATCCCGGAAAGCCTGATCGAATCCGAACTGTTCGGCTATGAAGACGGCGCCTTTACGGGCGCGCGCAAAAAAGGGGCGATAGGCAAGATTCTGCAAGCAAATGGCGGCACCCTGTTCCTCGATGAAATCGGCGACATGCCCTTTGGCTTGCAGGCGCGCCTGTTGCGCGTGCTGCAGGAACGCATGGTCACGCCCCTGGGCAGCAGCAAATCGATCACCGTCAATGTGGAACTCATTTGCGCCACAAATCACAACTTGCGCGAACGCATGGCCAAGGGCCTGTTCCGCGAAGACCTGTATTACCGCCTGAACGGGCTGGTCGTCAAACTGCCGCCGCTGCGCGAGCGCACGGACCTGGACACGGTCGTGAAGAAAATCCTCGCAACGGAAGCGCCCGACACGCGCTATGCGGTGGCACCCGACATCCTGCGCATGTTCCACCAGCATAAATGGCCAGGCAACTTCCGCCAACTGACCAATCTGTTGCGCACGGCCATCGTCATGGCGGGCGACGAACATGAAATCTGTTTGCGCCACATGCCCGATGATTTCCTCGACGATATTGAGATGACGCAAGCCCACGCCGCCAGCGCCAGCACGGACCGCATGATCGCGGCCGGCGCCAACCTGGAAGAGATGGAACACAGCGTGATCTTAAAGTCGCTCGATGCCCACGGCGGCAACGTTTCCGCCACGGCGCGGGCCCTGGGTGTCTCGCGCAACACGATCTACCGCAAGGTACCGCACCTGAAATAGCCTAGAGTAGACGGGGAAAGCCGGGCGACATCTTGCGTCGCCCCCGCTTGTCGATGGTCATCAGGTCGACCCCGTCCATCCGCGCAGCCATCGCATGTGCGCGCGCGGCTCCCGTTACCATGAAGGTCGTCGACAAGCCGTCAGCCAGCAAGCCCGTGGGCGCCAGCACCGTCACACTGGCCAGTTCGTCCGGCGAATCGCCCTTCGCGGGGTCGAAGATGTGGTGATGCACGAAATCGGGCGTGAATGTGCATTCGTAGTCACCGGACGTGGCCACGCTGCGCCCTTCCACTTTCAAGGTGGCCGCCAGGATTTCTGCATCGCGCGGGTCCTGGATACCCAAGGTCCAGGGACGGTACGCGGAGCGCTGTCCTCGTGCAACGAATTCGCCCGTATCGAGCAGCGCATGCCGTATGCCCCGTGCCTGCACGGCTGCCAGCGCCATGTCCGCCGCGTAACCTTGCGCCAGGCCATTCAAAGTCAGCGCCATGCCCGCTTGCAGAAAACGCACCTCCCGCCTATCCCACGCCAGTTGCCGCCAGCCTACCCGCGCTTGCGCCGCGCGGCGCAAGGTGTCCGTCGGCAAGCTGGCCTCGTCTGCTGCCGCACGGAACAGCTGCCACAAAGGTTGCACGGTGATATCAAACGCCCCGTCGCTCCATTGCGACAACGCTTGCGCCTGCGCCAGCACGGCCAGCAGGTGGGCGTCCGGCCGGGCCAGGCGGCCATCGCGGTTCAGCTGAAAGACTTGGCTGGCCGGACTGTAAATGCTCATCAGCCGGTCGATATTCCTGGCCGCATGCAAGGCGTCTTCGATAGCCAGCTCGGCCTGGCGCTGGTCGTGGTGCAGCACGGTGACGGCGATGGTCGTGCCAAACGCCAGCGCGGCGCCTTGATAAGGCCGCACGCCGGACGCCGTGACCGTGCCGCGCGCCATGCTGCCCGGCAAAGACCAGCCTGCGATGCCGGCCACGCTGCCGATGGCCGCCGAAATAAACGTTCTACGCTGCATTGCTGCTCTCCTCTGTCACGGCCCGGATGATGGGAATGGTGCGGGCACGCTTGATTTCCAGCATCAAGGGCGCGCATTTTTCATCGCTGGCATAGATCACCACGCAATCCATGCACTGGAAACACTCACCGTAATCGACTTTCCCGCCAGGCACGATGGCGTGATACTCGCAACGGTGGCGGCACGTCTGGCAAGGCGTGCCGCATTCCTGGCGGCGGGGAACCCAGTTGAACAGACGAAAGCGCCCCAGCAGCGCCAGCGCCGCGCCAAACGGACACAGGTAGCGGCAAAAGAATTTGTAGGAAACACTACTGAACAGCAACAAACCCACGGCATACGCGACAAACGGCCAGGCGCGCACGAAATTCAGGGTGATCGCCGTCTTGAACGGTTCCAGTTCCACCAGCTTGTCCGTGATCTGACTGGAAAACAGGCTGCTGCCTAGAATGCCCGCCAGCAAGCCATACTTGATCCATTTCAAGCGCCCATCGAGGCGCGGCTTGATCTTCCACTGCGGCAAGCGCAGCCACTGGCCCAGCTTGCCCGTGAATTCCTGCAGGGCGCCAAACGGACACAGCCAGCCGCAAAACGTGCCGCGCCCCCAGACCAACAGGGTCAGCAGCACGAACGCCCACAGGATCACCGTCAGCGGGTCGAACAGGAAAAAGCCCAGGCTGCGGCCCGCCAGCAAGGCCTGGATGGCGCCCGTGATATTGACGATCGACAATTGCCCCTGCGCGTAGTAACCGATAAAGCCGATGGTAAATAACAGGAACAGGCGGCGGAACCACAAAAATTGCCGGCCATTCCGCACCAGGCGTTTCTGCCTGGCCAATGCACTGGCCAGCAGCGCCAGCCCGGCGAGCAATAGCAGCAACTCAGCCTTGCGGCTCTTCCACGTGCCGCGCCACGTGGCATCGTCACCTTGCGGCGCCGTATACAAGCCGGCCGGCAGGCGGTAGCTGGCATCCACGTTGCGCGCGATGCGCTCCGGATACACGATGCCCTTGCTGCGCGTGATGGGCAGCGTGAACGCCAGCGGACTGGCCGCATCGAGCCCGGCCTGGCTGATGATGCGCAGCACGGTGACATTTTCCGTCGGCAACAGCGCCGTATCCGCCAACTGCAATTCCAGATCCAGGTCACGCATGTCGATGGGCAAGCCATCCTGCTTCAGCAACAGCCGGTCCGGCACGGTACCGCGCACGAAATCATCGCCCAGCACGCTATAGCGCCCGCGCGACATGACGAGGATGGCGTGATCGCCCTCGTCCAGGCGGTTGCGCAATTTGTTCCAGCTGCGTTCCGTCAACAGATTGCGTCCCACCGTGGGGACGGATACATAGGCCAGGTACAGGTCGATGAACACGCCATCGGGCTGGCGCATGGCTTCCGTATCGAGTCCCGCGCCGCCACTGCCCGCAAACAGGGCTTCCACCTCCTTGTTGCTCAGTCGTACATGCTGGATCAAGCCCTGCTTCAACATTTGCGCGACATCCCGCTTTTCAAACACATCCATGCGGATGCGGGCGATCTGGTCCGGATCGCGGCCCTGCGCAAAACCCAGTTTTTTACGCGACACTTTCAAGGCCGACGCCAGCACGCTCTGATTGATGATGCGCACGGAGGCCGTGGCCTTCGACACGCCATCGATATCGGCATGGCTGGCATCGGTCGCCCGTTTCGTCCGGGCGCCGATGGCGATATTCTGTTTCAGCGACAAGCCCTGGTACTGTTTGACGAACTGAAGCAGCGGCGCTTCGCCC
This sequence comes from Janthinobacterium sp. FT14W, assembly GCF_009208755.1. Lineage (NCBI taxonomy): Bacteria > Pseudomonadati > Pseudomonadota > Betaproteobacteria > Burkholderiales > Oxalobacteraceae > Janthinobacterium > Janthinobacterium sp. FT14W. Next base: position 5,351 of record NZ_WFLL01000067.1, read on the forward strand.
AGGCCATCGAGAAATACGGGTTCGTGCTGCGACAGCACCGCCACGTCCAGGAAGCGGCCTTGCGGATCGATGGCGATCAGCAGATTGACGGGCACGCCGGAAAAGCCGGGAATCGGCGCCAGGTCCACGGATTCAAAAACGTAGCCTACCAGTTCGGTAGCCGTGGCGTTTTGCTTGAACAGGGGCCAGACGGGCAAGTCGGCTTCCTTCTCGCCCACGACGATGGGTACAGGAAAGCGCCGTGCCAGCTCCGCCTTCGTGAGCACGCCCGCCCACGCCTGTCCCAGGATAAACAGGAATAGCCAGCAACCGATAAACAACCGCATTATCCGCATGCACTACGCTCCGTGCGGCGCCTTGTCGCAAGGCGCCGCGTTGATGAGTTAAAAGAAAATAATGCCGCCCAGGGACACGCCATTCATCTTCGCCTCGCCGCCGGCAAATCCTTTCGAGCGCGTCTGGCCCAGCTCGCCCACCAGGGTGATCGCACTGTTGAGCGAGTAATACGCGCCTAGGGTCAGGTTGGCGTTCGACTTCAAGCCGCCCGTGCCGGCCGTGTTGTCGTCGTTCTTGCTGATGCCGTAGGACAATCCCAGCTTCAGCTTGTCCGTCGTTTTATACGTGCCTTGCAGCAGCCAATTTTTTGACTTGGTATCGCCCTGGTCCGCATCGGACAAGATGCCCAGCCCTTTGCCGCCCTGGAAATTGACCAGCACGCCAGCCGGGCCCATCTGGTATGAACCGCCCACTTCCACGCCGCGCATGGTCAAGTCATCGACACCTGGCGTTTTCGACGTGAATTTTTGCGACTTCACGCCCAGCCAGGCTTTCAAGCCTTCCTGCGCATAGGTCAGCTGCGCCTGCACTTGCGGGCTCGACTTTGAGGAATAGGTCGAGCCTGCCACGATGGGCGTGTCCGACACGGGGCTGACCAGTGCCACGTCGGCGCCAAAGCCGCCCGACTTCGGCGAGCTGTACATGATCTGGCCATAGTTGCCCAAGTAGGTGTAGCCGGCGCCGATATGGCCCAGGGTCACCCGGCCCCGCTGCGTGGCCTGCACGGGTGCGCCCGAGCCCAGCAAGGTCATGTCGGACAGGATCGCATTCGCGCCGAAGATGCCGTAGTCGCGGCCCAGCTTGAAAGTGCCCATCTGTTCATTGCCAAACGTAAAGAAGGCCTGGCGCACATCGACCACGCTGTTCTGGCTGATGGCGCTGTCCGTGGCCGTCGAGTTGTAGATGCCGATCAAGGCTTTCACGTCGTACTCGCCCAGCCGCGAGCTTGCCGAGGTGATCAAGCCATTCGGCAGCAAGCCATTGCCGATGGTGGTACGGTCCTTCTCGCCGCCGCAACCGAGCGCCTGGCCGCCCAGCGCCAGCCCGCCCACGGCGTCGCCCGAACACGACACTTGCATGTAATAGGCGTTGACGATGCCGCCCACCGACACGGTCCAGTCGCCAGCCTTGATATCGACGGCTTGCGCCTGTCCCACCGCTGCGATTGTCATGACACCGAGGCTCCCCAGCTTGATCCATGTGTTCATTTCTTCTCCTCTTTCTTCTCTGTTTTTAGTGTGCACATCAGTGATTGATGTACCTCAAGCTTTGGCAATAAGCGTGCCCAGCGCGGCTCAGAGGGAGAAAGAGAAAAAGCGTATTTCACTTGTGCAGCAGCGGATCAACCGCCACTGCTAGTGTTCATTTTTTGACCGCAAGCAGGCATAGCGGGCGGACAGGTAAACAAAAAACTGACGGCCTGCGCCGTCAGCAAAAAGAAAACATCCGGCGGACAGGGAGACACCCATCCGAGTGGCCCGGATGCTTCACCCCGTTACTTCGATGCCAGCTTGAAGACCCACACGGAACCGCCCTGTTCCAGGAAGTTGACCTTCTTCGCCACCTCGCCGCCCCACAGCGGCACGGCGCCACCCCAGCCGGAAACGACGGCCACATATTGCGTGTCGCCATCTTGCCAGGTGACGGGCGGCGCCACGACGCCGGAGCCCGTCTGGAATTTCCACAGCTCCTTGCCCGTCTTCGCGTCGACGGCTTTCAGGAAGCCTTCCGGCGTGCCGTAGAACACCAGGTTGCCGGCCGTACTCATCACGCCGCCCCACAGCGGCGCGTTGTTCTTGATTTCCCAGACGATCTTGCCCGTCTTCGGATCGACGGCCCGCATGGCGCCGATGTAGTCGTCAAACAGGGGCTTGATGGTGAAGCCCGCGCCGAGGAAGGCGCCGCCCTTCTTGTAGCTGATCGGCTCGTTCCAGATATCCATGCCCCATTCGTTCGCGGGAACGTAGAACAGCTTGGTTTGCGGCGAGTACGCCATCGGCATCTGGTTTTTGGCGCCGAGGAAAGCCGGTGCGGCAAACACGGTCGTGCCCTTCTTGCCTTCCTCTCCCTTGGTCGGGTCGCCAGGGCGGCCCGCGGCGATGTAGTTCGGCCGGCCCGTCTTCAGGTCGATGCTGCTGGCCCAGGTGATTTTCTTCACAAACGGAAAGGCGTTCTGCAGCTTGCCCGTGCTGGCATCGATCACGTAGAAGAAACCGTTGCGGTCGGCCTTGCCACCATAGCGCTTGCCATCCATGTCGAAAGTGACGAACTCGTTGGCGCCGTCGAAATCCCAGGCATCGTTCGGCGTGTTCTGATACGCCCACTTGATCTGGCCCGTTTTCACGTCGAGCGCCACGGTGGATGACGAATACAGGTTGTCGCCGGGACGCAAGTGGCTGTTCCACGGTGCCGGGTTGCCCGTGCCAAAGTACGCGAGCTTGGTTTGCGGATCGTAGGTGCCGCCCATCCACGTCGAGGCGCCGCCCGTTTTCCACAGGTCGCCCGGCCAGGTTTTGTTCACGGTGCCGGACACGCCGTTATCGATGGCCTTGCCATCCTTGTCGTAGCGGTGGCCCATATGGCCCTCTACCGTGGGACGGCTCCACACCAGGTCGCCTGTCATGGGATTGCGCGCTTCGACCCGGCCCACGATGCCGAATTCCCCGCCCGACACACCCGTCAGCAGCAAGCCTTCGGCGATCAGCGGTGCGGCCGTCATCGAGTAGCCGGCCGCGTAATCGTCAACTTTCTCCTTCCAGACGATCTTGCCCGTATTCTGGTCCAGCGCCACCAGGTATGCATCGAGCGTGCCGAAGATCACCAGGTTGCCATACAGGGCGGCACCGCGGTTGACCACGTCGCAGCAGGGCATGATGCCGTCCGGCAAGCGATGCTCATACTTCCACAGCTTGGCGCCCGTTTTCAAGTCGACGGCAAAAATACGTGAATACGATGCCGTGACGAACATCTTGCCGTTGTGAATCAGCGGCTGCGATTCCTGGCCCCGCTGTTTTTCACCGCCAAACGAGAACGACCAGGCCGGCACCAGCTTGGCCACGGTCTTGTCATTGATCTGCGTCAACGGCGAATAGCGCTGGCCCTGCGTGCCCATGCCGAACGACAGGACGCTGGCCGGATTCTTCGCCGTGCTGTCGAGCATGGCGGTAGTGACATTGCCCGCATCCGCTGCGTGAACGAGCGATGCCGGCGCTACCAGACTCAGGCTGACGAGTATCCCCATGATTTTTTTCTGCACAATCATCTCCCTCTGTTTTATTAGTATGTGTGTATCAAGTCTTGCGGTGCTCATGCGGCTGGGCATGCAGCAAGGCGCACTCTTCATCGGTGAACAGGCGCGAGCGCGTCAGGAAGCGCTTGCCCGTGCCGTTGTCGAGTGAAAACATGCCGCCATTGCCATCGACCACATCGATAATCAACTGGGTATGCTCCCAGTACTCGAATTGCTCGAGTCCCATGTAGAACGGTGTGCCATTCAAATTGCCGAGATAAATGTCGGTATCGCTGACATCGAACTCGCCCAGCGCGTAGCACATGGGCGCACTGCCGTCGCAGCAGCCGCCCGACTGGAAAAACATCAGCGGGCCGTGACGCTGGCGCAACTTGTCCATCATTTCCAGCGCCGCATCGGTGGCGACCACCCGGGCAATTGCTGTACTCATGGCATCCCTTTCTGCGCGCCGCGCCTGGCCTGCAAGCGCGGCGCCTGTTGCCGGTTTAGAAGAAGCCCAGCGCTTTCGGGCTATAGCTCACCAGCAAGTTCTTCGTTTGCTGGTAGTGGTCGAGCATCATCTTGTGGTTTTCGCGGCCGATACCCGATTGCTTGTAGCCGCCGAACGCGGCGTGAGCCGGATACAGGTGGTAGCAATTGGTCCACACGCGGCCCGCCTGGATCGCGCGTCCCATGCGGAAGGCGCGCGAACCGTCGCGCGTCCACAAGCCGGCGCCCAGGCCGTACAAGGTATCGTTGGCAATCGCCAGCGCGTCGGCCTCGTCCTTGAAGGTGGTCACGGACACGACGGGGCCGAAAATTTCTTCCTGGAAGATGCGCATCTTGTTATTGCCCTTGAACACGGTCGGACGCACGTAGTAGCCGCCCTCCAGGTCGCCTGCCTGCGTGTTGCGCTCGCCGCCGGCCAGCACTTCGGCGCCTTCCTGGCGGCCGATGTCGAGGTAGGACAGGATTTTTTCCAATTGTTCCTGCGACGCCTGGGCGCCGATCATGGTGGAAGAATCGAGCGGGTTGCCCTGCTTGATGGCGGCCACGCGCTTCAAGGCACGTTCGATGAATTTCTCGTAGATCGATTCCTGGATCAGCACGCGCGATGGGCAGGTGCATACCTCACCTTGATTCAGCGCAAACATCGCAAAACCTTCCAGGCACTTGTCGAAATAATCGTCGTCCGCATCCATCACGTCTTCAAAGAAGATGTTCGGCGACTTGCCGCCCAGTTCCAGGGTGACGGGAATCAGGTTTTGCGCCGCGTAGCCCATGATCAAGCGGCCCGTGCCCGTTTCGCCCGTAAAGGCGATCTTGGCGATGCGCTTGCTCGACGCCAGCGGCTTGCCCGCTTCCAGGCCGAAACCGTTGATGATGTTCAATACGCCCGGCGGCAGCAAGTCGCCGATCAGCTCGACCAACACCATGATGGACGCAGGTGTCTGCTCGGCAGGCTTGAGCACCACGCAATTGCCTGCCGCCAGGGCAGGTGCCAGTTTCCACACGGCCATCAGGATGGGGAAATTCCACGGGATGATCTGGCCCACGACGCCCAGCGGCTCATGGTAGTGATAGGCATAGGTTTCCGCATCGATTTGTGCGACGGAACCCTCCTGCGCGCGGATGCAACCGGCGAAGTAACGGAAATGGTCGATGGCCAGCGGAATGTCGGCATTCATCGTTTCGCGGATCGGTTTGCCATTGTCGATGGTTTCCGCCGTCGCGATCAGGCTCAGGTTCTGTTCGATGCGGTCGGCGATGCGGTTCAGGATATTGGCGCGCTCGGCCGGCGAAGTCTTGCCCCATGCCTCCTTGGCGGCGTGTGCGGCGTCCAGCGCCAGCTCGACGTCTTCCGTCGTGGAACGGGCGATTTCGCAAAACGGCAAGCCCGTGATCGGGGTAATATTAGGAAAGTATTCACCTTTTACTGGTGCAACGAATTTGCCGCCAATGTAATTGTCATAGCGTTGTTTGAAGGGATTGGCTACGCCCAGTTTGCTGATGTCTGCGAGATTCATGTCGTCCTCTATCGGGTTAATTAGAATGGAATTACTTAATTAAAATTAAACGTCCTGGTACAGATGGGGTGAGTACACGGAGTCTTTCGCAAATGCCGTGCCAGCTCGCCGTCCCATTACAAACTTAGCGGGTTTTACCCTCGTTACAAGGGCGTGGCGTCCATACCGGCCCGCTTTTCCTCGCATGCCCGGGGCATGAAAGGAGGGCGTGGCGCTGTTTGCATTTTGAACAAGGCTGAAGCAGGCTGTTGCAATCCGGGCCAGCACCCTCCTTGCCCTGCGCGGCCCCGCAGCCGCTGCACAATGGAACAGGTGTGCCAGACTGGAACACCTGTTCCATGCGGGCTAGCGAATCACCACGCCCCATGGCAATTCACCCACGGCAATGTCGGCCACCTTGCGTGCGCCGGCCGTGTCGATGACGGAAACGCTGTTCGAGCGGCCATTGGCCACGTACAACTTGGCACCATCGGCCGTGATGGCCATATTCCAGGGGCGCTTGCCGACGGGAATCGTCGCCGTCACCTTGTTGCTGGCCGTATCGATGACCATGACCGTACCGTCCGTGCCATTCGATACATACACTTGCTTGCCGCCGGGATGGACGGCAATGCCATTCGCATTCTTGCCCGCGGGAATAGTGGCAACAGCCTTGCGCGTGACCATGTCGAGCACGTAGACGGCATTGACCAGTTCGCACGCCACGTAGGCGCGGCCCGAATCGGGGCTGAAGCCGATGCCGCGCGGGCGCAGGCCCACGGCGATGGACACCACCTGGCGGCGTTGCGCTACATCAATGACATCGACTTGCTCGGCCTCTTCCGCGCTGACCAGCAGCCAATGCCCATCGGGGCTGAACACGGCATGTTCCGGGTTGCGCCCTTGCACCTTGATATCTGCGAGCAAGACGCCCGTCTGGCCATCGAGCAAGGCCACGCTATTGTTTTCCTCGACGGCCACGGCCACGTATTTACCATCGCGGGAAGCGCTGACGCCCTCGGGCGACTTGCCCAGCGTCACCGTGCGCAGGGGTGCGCCCGCGCCGTTATCGATCAGCAGCAAAGCGCTGCTGGCCGCATCCGTGACAAACAATTGCCGTCCGCTGGGGTCGGCGGCGATGCCGCGCGGACGTTTTCCGGCCGCAATCTGGCGCACCACCTGGTCGGTCGCCGTGTCGATCACGCTCAAGGTGCCCGATTTTTCGTTGGGAACATAGGCAAACGGGGCGGCCTGGATGGCAGTGCTGGCGAGCGCAGGCAGCAGCCAGCAAACCTGGCGCAAGCGCGAGAAGAAGTTGGGCATAATCACCTTTTCAATGGCAAAACACAGGAAAAGCGCGCGGGAGCGGCGCAAGTGACGATGGCTGCATGCAAACGCCGTGCCACTGACAAGCGTATAATTTCAACCCACCAATGGAGACATGGCAGGCATATTGCTTGATAAGACTATGCAGACCTGTGCCGCACACGCGCTCAAGCAGGCTTTTATTCACCTTGGAGAATCAGCATGCAGCATCGTTTCCGCCTGAACACCATTGCCAGCCTGTTTGCCGCCGGCAGCGCCGCCCTGGCCCCCCACGTCTTTGCCGCCGAGGCAGCAGCCCCCGCCAATGGGCAACTGATGGATACGGTGGTCGTCAGCGGCAGCCGCATCGCCCACCCCAGCCAGGAAGTGCCGGCATCCATCGACGTGATCGACAGCGCCCGCATCCAGGATGGGCAAATTCGCGTCAACGCGTCGGAAGCGCTGGCCGCCGTGCCGGGCCTGGTCGTGCAGAACCGCCAGAACTATGCGCAAGACTTGCAGATCTCGTCACGGGGCTTCGGCGCCCGTTCGGCCTTCGGCGTGCGCGGCGTCAAGCTGATCAGCGATGGCATTCCGGCCAGCATGCCCGATGGCCAGGGCCAGGCCGCCACGTTCAACCTCGATACGGCCGAGCGCATCGAAGTGCTGCGGGGACCGTTTTCTGCCATCTACGGCAACCACTCGGGCGGCGTGATCCAGCTGTTTTCCAAGGATGGGCAAAATCCGCCCTCCGTCGAGCTGGACGTGACGGGCGGCAGCTACGGCACCAGCAAGGTCGATCTCTCGGCGCAAGGCCAGGCAGGCGGCATCGGCTACGTACTCGACGGTTCGCGCTTCCGCACGGATGGCTTCCGCAACCACAGCGCCGCCACGCGCGAACAGGCGTTCGGCAAGATCACTGTCAAGCCGAATGCGGACAGCAAGCTGACCATCGTCGCCAACAGCCTGCATCAGGGAAATACGCAAGATCCGCTGGGCGCCACCTGGGCCACGTTTGCCCGCGACCCGCGCGCCGGCGAAATCGATGCGAGCGACACGCAAAATCCGAAACGCACCCTGGCTGACCGCTACAACACGCGCAAGAGCATCGACCATCAGCAGATCGGCGCCACCTACGAACAAGCGTTCGGCGACGACCGCCTGCACGTGACGATGTATGGCGGCAACCGCGACGTGATTCAATATCAGGCCTTCAACAAGGGTTTCCAGGCGCCAGCCAAGCATTCGGGCGGCGTGGTCGATTTCCAGCGTCAGTTCTACGGCATCGACACCAACTGGCTGCACGTGAACCAGTTGGCCGGCGGCAAGCTGAGCACGACCATCGGCATCGACTACGGCCGCTCCAGCGACGACCGCACCGGCTATGAAAATTTCATCGGCGACACGTTTGGCGTGAAAGGCAAGCTGCGCCGCGACGAGCAGGATGTCGTCTCCAGCCTCGATCCGTATATCCAGACGGAATGGCAAAGCGGGCCATGGCTGCTCAGCGCCGGTTTGCGCTACAGCAAGATGAAAGTCTCCGTCAGCGACCACTTCCTCAGCAATGGCGACGACAGCGGCAGCCTGGAATTCAGCCATACGACGCCGGTGCTGGGTCTGCTGTATAAACTGACGCCCAACGTCAACGTGTACGCCAGCGCCGCGCGCGGCTTCGAAGCGCCCACCCTGAACGAACTGTTTTACTCGGGTACGGCCGGCGGCTTCAATTTCAACTTGAAGCCGGCCACCAGCACCAACCTGGAAGCGGGCGTCAAGGCCAGGATCAACAACAACACGCATGTGAATGCGGCCGTGTTCCAGATCAAGACCAGCGACGAGCTGGTGGTCGATCAATCGAGCGGCGGACGCACCAGCTACCGCAATGCCAGCAAAACCTTGCGCCAGGGTATGGAAGTGTCGCTGGATTCGAACTTGGCATATGGGTTCACGGCAAAAGTAGCCCTGACCAGCCTGCACGCCGTGTATGACCAGGGCTTCGGCACCGTCAGAGAGGGCAGCCGTTTGCCGGGCGTGCCCAGCGCCAACTTGTTTGCGGAACTGGCCTGGAAAGATACATTCGACCGTTTTGGCGCGGCGCTGGAAAGCGTGGCCAGCAACCAGGTCTATGCGGAAGACAGCAACAGCGAAAAACCGGCACCCGGCTATACGGTGTTCAATGCGCGGTTCAATGCCAAGCAAAGCGCGGGCCATTGGCGCTTCAAGGAATTTGCCCGCCTGAATAACCTGTTCGACAAGACCTCTGTGGGTTCCGTCATCGTCGGCGACAGCAACAAGCGCTACTATGAAGCGGCGCCGGGACGTAATTGGTTGCTGGGTGTTAGCGCCCAATATAATTTCTAAAAAGAAAAAGCCCGCGCCTCTTCCGAAGCGCGGGCTGTTTAGCCAATCAGCATGGCCAGCTATGGCCGCGCTTCCTTCACGCCATATTTGTCAAAGATGGCTTTCAATTCGCCGCTGGCTGTCATCTCGTTCATGGCCGCCTGCAGCAGTTTGGCCACGTCGAGCTGCTGGCGGCTGACGGCCAGGCCCACGGCCCAGCCCGCACGCGGCAAGCGGGCGAACGCCACTTCGTTCACGGGGAAAGCGGGATCGCTTTTCAGTACGGACTCGATTTCCGAACGGTTGGCCAGCACGGCATCAAGCTGGCCCGCCTGCAATTGCTGCAAGGCTTCGGCGGCCGTGTCGAAGATGCGCACATCGTCGCGGTACTTGCCATTGTCTTCCCCCAGCATCAGCATGGCGGCAATCGACACCTTTTCCACGCCGATGCGCTTTCCTGCCAGCGAGGCGACGCCATCGAATTGCGGCACGGCGTGCGCACTGCGCGCCAGGCGCACCGTTTCCACGTAATACGGCGCAAAGATCTCGACCTTGTCGTTATCCGCCATCAATTTTTTATCGACCGGCACATGCAGCATCACGTCGGCGGGACCGTAACCGAGGTAATGCCCCTTCCACACCATATTGCGCAAATCGTCGTTGAGGTTTTCGCCGGCGGGAAATGGCAGCAAGCTCAGTTTCAGCCCCAGCTTTTTCGCCAGCGCTTCGGCAATATCGATATCGATGCCAGCGCCCTTGTCGGAAAACGGCGCGAATTCGTTGTACACAGCCACTTTCAGGCTGCCCGACTGCTGCACTTTCTGCCAGTCGGCGCGCGCCGGCGCGGCGGCGCACAGCGCCAGGCAAGCGAGCGAGATCATCGCGCGCACGCCCCGGAATTGAAATGAACGCATGGGACTCCTTCGTGATCAGTTCGGCTTAATTAGATTCGCGGCGCGTTTCCAGATAGGTCTTAATGGCCCACATGGCTTCCTGGTTGAACACGCCTTCGAACGGCGGCATGTACACGGCACCGTTGCGCACCTTACCGTGGCGGATGGTGGTCAAATAGTAATTGTCCGTTTCCTTGTAGCACGCCTGTTTCTTTGTCTCATTCTTGATACCGAAGCAATCGCGGTCCAGCTGGCGCAAGTCCGGCGCGATGCCGCCTGAAATGGCTTCGATGCCGTGGCAGCGCGCGCAATTCTGGTTGTAGGCCGACGTGCCCACCGTCAAGGCCAGCTTGTTGCCCCGATACGGGTTCTGTTCGAGCCATTTGTCGCCCACCTTGGGCAAGCCCGTGGTATCGACGCCTTGCGGCGTGACATTGCCATGCGCATAGGCATGCGGCAAGGTCAGCAGGGAAGTGAGGGCAACGGCGCCTGCGGCGGCCACGCCGAGCAAGGTACGGATGGAATAGGTCATGCTGGTCTCCTTGGTTTTTTTAGTGAATATCCAAGAAGAGCAAATGCCATGCCATGCATACATGCCCCACATCCAGCCATCCATGTATCAATTTGGAACAGCTGCAACAGTGACGTGTGTCACCGCGCGCGTCAGGCGGCGGCCACCGTGCAGATGCTGGCCCGCTCCAGTTGGTCGAAAGTGATACGCACGGGTAAAAACCGGGAAATCACCTCGGCATTCGTCAGCGCATGCTGCGACACCTTGCTGCAACTGAAGACACCGCCGCCCGCCAGCGCCATCGGCAGCAAGAGCTGGTCGGCCAGGTGCTCGCCCACAGCCGCATCTGTCTTGAGATAGGCGCGCACCTCGTTCAACAGGCGCTTGGCCACGGATTCGGCCAGCAAGGACTTTTCGCCAAAGGAAGTAAACACTTCCGTGACGTGCTCATGCTCCAGGGTCAGCAACAGGACATTGCCCGGTCCCTCGTCGACAGGCAAGCCGACGATGCGCAACTGCTTGCCGCTCCAGCCCATGCCGCCGGCGACACGCTCGAGTTCGCGCTGCGCCACGTTCACAGGCACGCCCGCCACCACGCTTTCCGCAAAACCGGCCTGCCGTTCGCCACGCTGCAGCAAGGCAATGGACAGCAAACGCGGGCACGGTTGCACGGTGGCAATCACTTCGCCGCCGCCCGCAGGGTGAAAGCCGTAGCGTTGCAGCGCGATCTCCACTTCGGCGCCCATCTGTCCCAGGATGCGGCCATACGCGCGCTGCAGGAAATGCACGGGCGGCGCCATGGCATTATGCGTGCCGCCACTGATGCGCACGGTAGATGGCGCATCCGCATGCAGCAGCGCTGGCAACAAGGTTTGCAAGACCAGGGTACAGCTGCCGGCGCTGCCGATGGCAAAGCGGTAGTCGCCACCGCGCACGGGGCCGGGTACGAATTCCAGACTAGCTGCGCGCAGCGCCACCGGCGTCGTGCGCGCCCCGCAAATGGCGGCTGCCGCCTGCACGGCCACCAGATGCTGGCGCAGCAAGCCGGGCTTGTCCCGCCCCGCGCGAATGTTAATTAACCGGAACGGTTGCCCCGTGATCATCGACAGGCTCAGCGCCGAACGTAAAATCTGCCCGCCGCCTTCACCTTGCGCTCCATCTATTTCTATCATCTCTGCTTTCTCTCTTTTAACCTTTGACGCAGACGACCTGCTTCAGGATATGCACCACGTCGACCAGTTCGCGCTGCGCCAGCATCACCGCATCGATATCCTTGTAGGCCATCGGAATTTCATCGATCACGTTTTCATCCTTGCGGCATTCCACGCCTTGCGTGGCGCGGATCTGGTCGTCCAGGTTGAAGCGCCGCTTCGCTTCCGTGCGGCTCATCGTGCGTCCCGCGCCGTGGCTGCAGCTATGGAAACTGTCCGCATTGCCTTTACCGCGCACGATAAAACTCTTGGCGCCCATGGAACCCGGAATGATCCCCAGCTCGCCCGCGCGGGCCGACACGGCGCCCTTGCGCGTGATCAATACATCCTTGCCGAAGTGGTGCTCCTTCTGCACATAGTTATGGTGGCAGTTGACGGCCTCCACATGCGTCTGGAACGGTTTATGGATGACCGTGCGCACGGCAGCGATCAGGTTCTGCATCATCACTTCGCGGTTGTTGCGGGCGAAACGCTGGGCCCAGCCCACCGCTTCCACGTAATCGTCGTAATGCTGCGTTCCTTCGGCCAGGTAAGCGAGATCCTGGTCGGGCAGGTTGATGAAGTGGGTGCGCATATCCTGCTTGGCCAGTTCGATGAAATGGGTGCCGATGGCATTACCCACGCCGCGCGAACCGGAATGCAGCATGAACCACACCGAACCCTGCTCGTCGAGACACACTTCGACGAAGTGGTTACCGCTTCCCAGGGTACCCAGGTGGCGATAATTATTCGTGTTCTTCAGCTTTGGCGTTTTCAGGCAGATCGCATCGAATTCGTCTTTCAGCTGCAGCCACGCCGCATCGACCGCCGATGGCGGCGTATGCCAGGAACCTTCGTCGCGGCCACGGTGGCCGCGCGTCTTCGGCGACATCCCGTGCGGAATCGCGCGTTCGATGGCGCTGCGCAGGGGGCCCAGATTATCAGGCAAGTCGCTGGCCGTCAGCGTGGTTTTCGCCGCCATCATGCCGCAGCCGATATCCACGCCCACCGCCGCCGGAATCACGGCGCCCAGGGTGGGAATCACGCTGCCGATGGTCGACCCCTTACCCAGGTGGACGTCCGGCATGACCGCGATATGCTTGTAAATGAACGGCAGGGTCGCCGTGTTGCGCAATTGTTTTTTGGCCGCTTCTTCGACAGGCACGCCACGCGTCCACATTTTGACGGGACGGCTGCCTTCGGTATGCAGGACTTCGTATTCTTCGTTTTTCATCGCTATTCTCTTCTTCTATTGTATAGGGGGTGATGACAAGGATTGGTGAAACAGCTGCCGACGCATCGGCCCGGGATGTAGTTCCACCGGCATTCATCAGTACGACAACCCGACCAGGGGGGACAGGATTTCTGGCAGACGCATTGCGCCTGCCAGGCCGGTTTGACGCGGCTGATCGATGTAATCCTGTCGGCATTCGGGGCACTACGGCGCATGACAAGCTTGGACAGGACGTTTCTTATGTAGTCCTGCCCGCATTCATGCGCTTTGCTTCAACAACTTTCTGCCATATCGATGGCGGCAATTTCTCCCACCCAGTGGGCGGGGTCCAGCCGGCCAGCGGCAAAGGCGGCGATGATCTTGAAGACGTCGTCGGAAAAGCCGCCGATATTCAAGATATCCTCGCGCTCCATCGCCTGCGTGGTGGCATGCGGCGAAATATCGATGCACACCAGTCTTGCCTGCGGATTGCGCTGCTTGAAGACATGCCACTGTCCCATGGTCGCCGTGGCGCCGCTGCGCGTGGCGTCGATCCACGATTCGTTATCGGACACATAGATCACCAGGTCGGCCAGCTCCTTCCTGCTGTTCATGCGCAGCAGCGGCGCGCTGCAATTGGTACCGCCACCGCCGATGGCCGCCAGCCTGGCAGCGTTCACCATCACGCTGTCATCCGCGCCAAGTCCGCACTGCACGACGCTGTGCTCGAACGGCAGCACCACGGCATCCGGATTCTTGCGCAGCATGGCTGCCGCCACCAGCGCCGTCACATCGATGCAGCGCACACTCGAAGTGGCGCTGCCGCGAAAACCGCTGACGGGCGCGGACATCGAACCGGAAACGTCGGGACACACCACCACCTTGCCCGCGATCTGCGGCACGTTTTGCAGCGATGCTTCGAGCGCCTGTTCCAGCGCAGCGCGCACGATGGCCGGCACGTTTTCGCCAGCCGCCATGTACGCCGACATCAGCTGGTAGGGAAACACGCGCGCCCGGCCGATCGCCTCGGGATCGCGCAGCTTGGCGGCGATCAGTTCCGGCATGCCGCCAATATCGTACACGCCATGGCGGGCAAAGGTGTTCAGGTTCATGCGCACCATCTGCCAGCTGCCCTGGCGGGCAATCTGCGCCCAGTCCTGGGCCGACAGGGGCAGCGCCGTCAGCATCTGGAACGGCACTTCCGGTATCGATCGCGCCGTATCAAGCTTGTAGGCCTCGAACGCGGCCAGTGCCGGCGGCAAATCCGAGGCGGTGTATTGCTTGCCGATCAGCCAGGCAAAAAACGCCGCGCGCCACGCTTCTTGTGGTTTCGGATGCACCATCTTCACCACGTCGGCCAGCGACGGGGCATTGCCCACGGCAGCGGCCAGCAAGGCCTGCTCCGACGCGCCGTTCAGCCAAGCCTGCACCAGTTTTTTCGGACGCGATCCCAGCGACCTGCGACCGATGGCGCCCGAACGCATGATCTGCACGAAGTTGCGCAGCATCTTGCCGTTATTGATGACGCGCCGGAAGGCCTGCGGAAATTCTGCCGCGCCCTGGCCCGCCAGCACGGCCACCAGCAAGGCCGGCATGTCTTTCATGTAGCCCCGTTCGCGGCAATACACGGCCGTCTGTGCAATGAAGGCCGGCTCGACAGCCTGGCACAGCTCGAGCACCGTCGCCAGCTGCGCTTCGGCGCTGGCATAAAACGTGGTGTTCAGACAGCCGGTGGCCGCATATTGCGCCAACTGATGCCGCGGCGTCAGCGCATACGCCGGTGCGCCTTCTGCATTGCGCGCCAGCGCCGCTGGCAGTGGCAGGGCTTGCTGTGTGCGCTGGAATAACTGGACGTTGGCCATTTTTCTTCTCTCTGCTCTCAATGTTTATCTCGTTGCTACCTCCTGTATTGCAAGTGCTGTGCCAGCTTTCCGGAATTTACCGAAAAACCTTTCAAGTCATTGATTTTGTTCATAAATATCTTCATCCTGCCATTCCGAGAAAAAATAAACAAGATTCAATATTCCGATATAATTATCTTTTCAGATAAATTTTTATCTCATATATGCAAGCAAAACGTACCGTCGTCATCGGCTTTCTCGGCACCCAGCTCGACGGTGGCAAAGGAGCGGCACGCTGGGAAAAGTGGCGTCCCAGCATCGCCCTGACCCAGCACGAGGACAAGATCATCGACCGATTCGAGCTGCTGTACGCGGGGCAGCAATTTGAAAACCTGGTACGCCAGGTGTCGCAGGATATCGCCAGCGTCTCGCCGGAAACCGCATTGAACGCGCACGCACTGCCCATCAGCGATGCCTGGGACTTCGAGAACGTGTACGGTGCACTCTACGATTTCGCCAATAATTACCCCTTCGATCCGGACAAGGAAGAGTACTGGATCCACATCACCACCGGCAGCCACGTGGCGCAGATCTGCATGTTCCTGATGACGGAAGCACGCTATTTCCCGGGCCGCCTCTTGCAAACGTCGCCGCCCAAGCGCCAGGCCGCCGGCAATCCCGGCAGCTACGCGCTGATCGACCTCGATCTGTCGCGCTACGACCAGATCGCCCAGCGCTTTACGCGCGAGCAGGCCGAAGGCGTGGCCTTCCTGAAGTCCGGCATCGCCACGCGCAATGCGAAGTTCAATGGCATGATCGAGGAGATCGAGCGCGTCGCCATCAAATCGAAGGCACCCATGCTGTTGATGGGCCCCACCGGCGCCGGCAAATCCTTCCTCGCGCGCCGCGTCTATGAGCTGAAAAAATCGCGGCACCAGATCGACGGCAAATTCGTCGACCTCAATTGCGCCACCCTGCATGGCGACGGCGCCGCCTCCACCTTGTTCGGCCATATCAAGGGTTCGTTCACGGGTGCGGGCGCGGACCGGCCAGGCTTGCTGCGCAGTGCCCACAAGGGTTTGCTGTTTCTCGATGAAATCGGCGAACTGGGGCTCGACGAGCAGGCCATGCTGTTGAAGGCGATCGAGGAAAAACGCTTTTTCCCCGTCGGTGCGGACACCGAGGTGCAAAGCGACTTCCAGCTGATCGCCGGCACCAACCGCGACCTGGGCAAGGAGGTGGCGGCCGGCCGCTTCCGCGAAGACCTGTATGCGCGCATCAACCTGTGGACCTATGCCTTGCCGGGCCTGGCGCAGCGGCCGGAAGACATCGAGCCGAACCTGGAATACCTGCTGGCGCAATACGGTGTGGAGACCGGGGAACGCGTGCGCTTCAACAAGGAGGCGCGCGAGCGCTTCATGCGCTTTGCCACCTTGCCCGCCTCGGCATGGAAAGGCAATTTCCGCGATTTATCCGCCGCCGTCACGCGCCTGGCCACCTTGTCGGAAGCGGGCCGCATCACGGATGGCGTGGTCGACGAAGAAATCAGGCGCCTGAAACGCATGTGGCAGCATCATGTTACTCAGAACGATAATCCGGAAGTGGATTTGGCAGAAATCATGGGAGAGGCGGCAGCCGCGCAACTCGACCTGTTCGATGCGCTGCAGCTGCAGGCAGTGATCAAGGTATGCCGGGAATCGAACAGCCTGTCCGATGCAGGCCGTACCCTGTATGCCGTTTCGCGCGAAGCGAAAGCCAGGCCGAACGATGCGGACCGGCTCAAGAAATACCTGGCCCGCTTTACCCTCGACTGGGATAAAGTATCCTCAAGCAACTAAGAAGAGAGAACGATGATTCCAGAAGAAATACGAGTAGAGATCATGCGCCGCCTGGCGGCCGTGGAAAAGAAGGAGGGCGTGCGGATTTTAATGGCGATTGAATCGGGCAGCCGCGCCTGGGGATTTGCCTCGCCAAACAGCGACTTCGATGTGCGTTTTATCTACGCGCGCCCGCAAGAATGGTATCTGAGTGTCGACCTGGAAGACAAGCGCGACGTCATCGAATATCCGATCGTCGATGATATCGACTTGAATGGCTGGGATGTGCGCAAGGCGCTGCAGCTCTTCTGGCGCTCCAATCCTGCCGTCATCGAATGGATACAGTCGCCGATCCAATACATGGAAAAAGGCGGTTTCAGGATGGGCATCCAGGCCTTGCTCGATACCGTCTACACACTGGAAAAGGGAATCTATCATTACCGCAGCATGGCCAAGACGAATTACCGCGGCTATCTGATGGCGGACACGGTCCCCTTGAAGAAGTATTTTTATGTCTTGCGCCCTCTGCTGGCTACGCGCTGGATCGAAACCTATCGCAGCGCGCCACCCATCGAATTTGCCGCCTTGCTGCACCTGCTGCCCAAGGAAGACAGCTTGCTGGATGAAATCCATATTCTGCTCGAGCGCAAAAAGGTCGCACTGGAAAAAGAGCTGGCGCCACGCATCGATAAACTCAATACATTCATTGAAGCAGAGTTGTCCAGGCTGGAGCATTTCAGCCTGGAAAAGGAAGAAAAATCCGGGGGCATGGAGAGGTTGAATGAGCTGTTCCGCCAAGTTTTGCAGGAAAAATAAGCATCAGCCAGTAAAGGCAGCGCGCAGCGCTGCCTTTTTTCGCCTGTTGCATGGGAATTTTACATAGGCCGGCGTGGATCCGACAGCACCATCAACGGTTAGCAACAAAGCGCCAGACGAAAAAAAACCCCGCCATGGCTGGCGGGGTTTTTCTCTACTGCGAATAACAAGCCTGACGATAACCTACTTTCACACTGGTTGCAGCACTATCATCGGCGCAAAGTTGTTTCACGGTCC
>NZ_WFLL01000068.1:0-22790 GCF_009208755.1 Janthinobacterium sp. FT14W
CCCAGGCGGCACCAGCGGCAGCGCCGCCGGCGCCCCTGCACATCGTCGCGGCCGCCCTGCGCATGCCGGGCGGCGCCACGCCCGAGGAGCTGGCGACGGCCATGCAAGCGAGGCAGGCCCGCCCCGCGCTCGATACGGACCTGCTCAATGAAGACGGCTACCCTTTGCTGTGCGGCAAGGTCGCGGAAGTACAGGAAGACTTGCAGCAAGACACCCTGGCCGCCTGGCTGCGCCAGCATCCGCAGGAAGGGCTCGATGCGCAGCGCTTCCCCTTCAATCCCGAGGATGTGCGCGCGCTGGCCCTGGGCGGCGAAGTGCTCGTCGATCTGGCCTGCGAAGCCATGCGCCACCCGCAGCTGCCCGCATGCCTGACGGCGCCCGCCTCGGCCCGCGCCGCCATGGCGCTGCCCACGCTGCAATTGCACCTGCTGCTGCCCGCGGCGTGGAGCGCTGCCCAGTCGCAGGCGGGCAGCGCCTGGCTGCGCCAGCTGCTGCTGCAACAAGGCTGGCCGCCCGAAAAGCTGGCCGTGCCGACGCTGCCGCCCCTGCCCCAGCCAACGCCATTCGCACTGCTCGACCACATCGCCGCGCGCGCGGCGCTGGACGGGCAGCCCTGCCTGGCCATCGTGCTGGCCTGTAACTCCTACATCGGCGAGATGAGCGTGCACGACTGGGCCAGCAAGGGCCTGCTGTTCAGCGCGGCACAGGCCGATGGACTGATTCCCGGCGAAGGCGCGGCGGGCCTGCTGTTGGCGAACGCGGCCGAAGCGGCGCTGCTGGAAGCGCCGGCGCCCGTGCTGCTGCACCAGGGGGCCACGCAGGCACGCGACGCCGCCCGAGCGCGCAAGCACGGCGACCCGGCGTTGCTGGCCAGCCTCGCCGCGCAGGCGCTGGCTGCCGCCGCCGTACTCCCCGCCGACATCACGCTGGCAAGCGCCGATACGGAGCAGCGCCCGGGTCCCATGCTCGAACTGATGAATTGCGCCACGGCCCTGCTGCCTGAACTCGATCTCGGCACCCAGGTACTGAGCGTGGGGGCGGCGTGCGGCCATGCCGGCCCCGTCGCCGCCCTGGCGGCGCTGGCCCTCGCGCAGCACGCGGCGGCCAGCGCGCCCGGCCAGGTCCTATGTCTCAGCAATCTCGATCCACTGCACTGCGGCGCCATCGTCGTCGGCCCGCCCGCCGGCGACGGCAACGACGCCGGCTGACGCTGCCACCCTCCACCCACGCACATTAACGGCTTGCTCACTACACTATGATGCAACGATTTTGGCACCTCCTCACTTCCCGCTTCAGCCTGCTCATCCTGGGCAGCGCGGCGTTCGTCCTGCTGCTCCTGGTCTGCACCGTCATCTTCGAATGGCCCTACCCGCCCGTGCTGGCGTTCCTGGCCGTGGCGGCGCTGCTGGCTGCCATGACGTGGTGGCTGCGCCGCCGGCGGCGCCTGCGCGCTGGCGCCAGCTTCAGCAACATGCTGGAACAGCAGGCCAGCGGCGCCGCGCCAAAAGCGGGCGCCGTGCAGCGCGAGGAAACCGAGGCCATCCGCAAACGCATGCTGGAAGCCATCAGCACCATCAAGACTTCCCGGCTGGGCCAGTTGTCGGGCGACGCGGCCCTGTACGAATTGCCCTGGTATATGATCATCGGCAACCCCGCCGCCGGCAAAAGCACGGCGATCGCCAATTCCGGCCTGCAATTCCCCTTTGTCGACAGCAAGATCGTGCAAGGCCTGGGCGGCACCCGCAATTGCGACTGGTTCTTCACCACCGATGGCATCCTGCTCGACACGGCAGGCCGCTACTCCGTCAACGATGAAGACCGGGCCGAATGGTTCGGCTTTCTCGGCCTGCTGAAAAAGCACCGCAAGCGGGCGCCGGTCAACGGCATCATCATCGCCGTCAGCATCGCCGAACTGACGGGCAGCCGGCCCGAGTTCGCCATCGAACTGGCGAAAAACCTGCGCCAGCGCGTGCAGGAACTGACGGAAAAGCTGGAAGTCCACGCTCCCGTCTACGTGGTGTTCACCAAGGCCGACCTGATCACGGGCTTCACCGAATTCTTCCAGGATGCGGAACGCGGCGAGCGCGACAAGGTCTGGGGCGCCACCCTGCCCTACAGCGTGAGCAGCTCGAAACAGGACGTGCTGGAACAGTTCGACCAGCGCTTCGACGAGCTGTACGACGGACTGAAAGACCTCAGCCTGGCCAGCATGGCCCTGCTGGGCCGCGAGCGCATGCCGCCCGGCGTGTTCACGTTCCCCCTGGAATTCAGCTCCATCAAGGGGCCGCTGCGCACCTTCATCGCCACCCTGTTCGAGGAAAACCCGTTCCAGTTCAAGCCCGTGTTCCGCGGTTTCTATTTCACCAGCGCATTGCAGGAAGGCGTTTCCGTCTCCGCCTCGTCGGAACGGGTGGCGCAGCGCTTCGACCTCAAGCTGCAGCCGCAGGAACAGGCGGCGGTCCAGGACCAGCACGGCTACTTCCTGCTCAATCTGTTCCGCAAGGTCATCTTCGCCGACAAGGACCTGGTGGCCCAGTACGCCAGCCCCCGCAAGACGCGGCTGCGCTATGCCACCTTCTTTGCCGCCATCGCGCTGGCCGGCCTGACCCTGGGCGGCTGGAGCTGGTCCTACCTGGCCAACCGCCAGCTGGCGGCCAACGTGCAGGCCGACCTGGACCAGGCCATCAAGGTGCAGGACAAGCGCCTCGACCTGCATTCGCGCTTCGAAGCGCTGGAAATCCTGCAGGACCGCATCGAACAGCTGGAAGCCTACCGCAGCAAGCGCCCGCTGGCCCTCAGCCTGGGCCTGTACCAGGGCGACTTCCTCGAACGCAAGCTGCGCGAAGAATACTTTTCCGGCGTGCGTGTAGTCATGCTCAAGCCGGTGACGCAATCGCTGGAAGCGTTTTTATCGGAAGTCAATGCGGGCGCCGGGCGCCTGCAGCCGATGACGGCCGCGCTGCCGGCGCCTGCCGTGCCGGCCGTGGCGGCTCCTGCTGCCGCTGCAAGCGCTGCAGTCCCGGCCGCCGCCGCGGCGGCCACGCCGGCAGTTGCCGCGGCGCCAGCGCCCGCCGCGCCTGGCGTCCAGCAATTCAAGGATGCGGCGCCCGAAAGCGTGGAAGACGCCTACAACGGCTTGAAGACGTATCTGATGCTCAGCGACAAGTCGCGTGCCGAAGCCAGCCACCTGAACGACCAGCTGACGCGCTACTGGCGCGGCTGGCTCGACGCCAACCGGGGCAGCATGCCGCGCGAACAGATGATACGCAGCGCCGAGCGCATGATCTCGTTCTACCTGACACAGATCAATGACCCCTCGTGGCCGCAGATCGACCGCAAGCTGGCCCTCGTCGACCAGTCGCGCGACAGCCTGCGCCGCGTGGTGCGCGGCATGCCGGCGCGCGACCGCGTGTATGCCGACGTCAAGGCGCGCGCCGCCACGCGCTTCCCCTCGATGACGGTGGCCCGCATCGTTGGCGAGCAGGACAAGGAACTGGTGCTGGGCAGCTACGCCATCCCCGGCACGTTTACCCGCGACGCCTGGGAAAAATATATCCAGCAAGCGTTCCAGGAAGCGGCCAACCGCGAATTGCAAAGCGCGGACTGGGTGCTGAAAACGGCGTCGAAGGACGACCTGACCCTGGAAGGCAGCCCGGAACAGATCCAGAAAGCCCTCGTCGAGCTGTACAAGAACGACTATGCGAAGGAATGGCAGAAATTCCTCCAGGGCGTCAGCATCCGCGAATTGAACGGCTTCGACAACGCGGCGCAAGCCATGAACCGCCTGGGCGACCCGCAAGCGTCGCCCATCAACAAGCTGATCGAGACGGTGTACCAGGAAACCTCGTGGGACAATCCCTCGCTGCTGGGCCAGGGCTTGCAGCGGGCACAGCGCGGGATGATGGATTGGTTCAAGGAAACGGTGCTGCGCCAGAAACCGGCCGTGGCCGGCAGCCAGGCGGGCGGCGCCCTGCCCATGGGGCCCGTCGGCCGCGAATTTTCCGGCGTGGCCCGCCTCGTCGTCGCCAGGGACAAGGATGCCTCGCCGATGCGCGGCTACCTGGCCGCGCTGTCCAAGCTGCGCGTGCGCCTCAACCAGATCAAGAACCAGGGCGACACGGGACCGGGCGCCAAGCAGCTGATGCAGCAGACGCTGGACGGCAGCGGCTCGGAACTGGCCGACGCCCTGAAATACGTGGACGAGCAGATGCTGACGGGCATGAGCGATCCGCAAAAGCAGGCCATCCGGCCCCTGCTGGTGCGCCCGCTGATGCAGACCTTCGCCGTCATCGTCAAGCCCACCGAGACGGAAATCAACAAGGTCTGGCTGGCCCAGGTGCTCGAACCGTTCCAGAAAACCCTGGCGGCGAAGTATCCGTTCGCGCCCGATTCGCGCACCGAGGCGAGCAACGCCGATATCGGCCAGGTGTTCGGCCCGGAAGGCGCCATCGCCAAGTTCTTCAATACCGCCATCGGCCCCCTGGTGGTGCGCCGCGGCGACAGCATCAGCGCCAGGACGTGGGCGTCGATGGGCATCAGCCTGGCGCCACCCGTGGTGGCCAGCCTGCCCGGCTGGATCGCGCCGCTCAGCGCGAATGGCGTGGCGACGGCGGCCGGCGCCGCCGAAGCGCAGACCCGCTTCGACCTGCAGGCGCTGAGCGCGCCCGGCGCCGCCGAATACACGATCGAGATCGATGGCCAGGCGCTGCGCTGGCGCGGCCAGCCGCAGCCGTGGATACACATGGTCTGGCCCAATCCGCAGGGCGTGCCCGGTTCGCGCATCAGCGCCATCACGCCGGAAGGGCGCAACGTCGTGCTGCTCAATGAACCGGGCCATTTCGGCCTGAAGAAAATGATCGATTCGGCC
Organism: Janthinobacterium sp. FT14W; assembly: GCF_009208755.1. Lineage (NCBI taxonomy): Bacteria > Pseudomonadati > Pseudomonadota > Betaproteobacteria > Burkholderiales > Oxalobacteraceae > Janthinobacterium > Janthinobacterium sp. FT14W. The sequence goes on from NZ_WFLL01000068.1 coordinate 4,868, forward strand.
AAGCGCACGCGCAAGGAAGGCGGCGTATTCGAACTGAGCTGGGAGAGCAGCGGCGTCACCGTGACGGCCAACCTGAAGATCGTCAACACGCCGGCACCGGCGGCGGCCCCCGCCGGCGGCCAGGGTTTCCGTGGACTGAAACTGCCGGAAACGGTGGTCAACAGCGTCCCGGAAGCGGGCGCCGCACTGGCTGGGAACACGCCATGAGCCGCCCGACGTCCACCGCGATCGGCTATTTCGGCAAGATCCCCAGCCGCGGCGACTTCGTCAAGAGCGGCGACAATCCCGCGCTGCTCAAGATGCTCGACGACTGGCTCGCCAACGCCATGGACCTGATGAGCGCAGACGCCCGCTGGAAGCTCACGTACGACGCGCTGGCGCCGCTGCATTTCGCCTTCATCGGCCCGCGCCGCGGACGCGCCATCGCCGGCCACATCGCCGCCAGCAGCGACGCCTCGTCGCGCCGCTTCCCGTTCCTGATGATGAGCGCAATGGAAGTGGGCAACCCGGCCGGCTTCGTGCCCACCAGTCCGCTGGTGCTGTCGCGCCTGTGGAACCGGCTCGATGCGCTCAGCGGCGGCATGCGCGGCGCCGAAGCCGCTGCCGCGCTGCAGGCCGCCGGCAGCGCCAGCGTCGAGCTGGACTTGCGCAGCAGCGCGTACGACGCCGCCTTCGACGACTTCCTCGACCTGCAGACGGTCGGCGCGCTCGATGCGCTGCTGGCGCCCACGGGCTTTGGCGGCTCCGTGCGGCAAGTGCTGCTGGCACTGGGCATGCTGCTGCAGCCCGTCATGGCCAGCAGTTCCAGCCGGCTGGAAAAAAGCCTGGAACTGCCGCTGCCGGACGACCCCCTGTACCGCAACCTGGTGGCGGCGTTCTGGATGCACCTGATCGCGCCGTTCCTGGCGCGCGCCGACTTCGAGCTGGCCCTGTTCATCACCCGCATCCGCGGACGCCACGCGCTGGTGCTGGGTTTTTGCGGCGCTTCGGCGCAGACGCTGCACGCCATCATGGAACCTCAGGCGGCGCTGGAACACCACATCGCCTTCGACGACCTGGCCTGGGTCGAGGAACACGTGGGCGGCGACTACGCGATCAAGAAGGTGTCAACCTACCTCGCGCAGGCGAACCTGTCACTCAAATCGGCGCACGACTCGTTCCGTGCCGCCTTCATCGGGACCTGACCATGCGCCACCTACGGATTACCTTCCTCGCCTGCCTGGCCCTTGCCGCACCCGCCGCCCGCGCCCAGGCGCCCGCCGCCCCGGCCACGCCGGTTCCTCCGGCCGCCATGCCCGCCATGCCCGCCGCCGCCACGCCGCAGCCTGGCCAGGTGCTGGCCAGCGGCACGGTGCCCGACGAGGCGTCGAAGGCCGCCGTGCTGGCCCGCCTGCGCGACCTGTATGGCGCCGACAAGGTGGTCGACCAGATCGCCGTCGGCCAGGTGGCGCTGCCGGCCAACTGGAACGCCTACGTGCAAAAGCTGCTGACGCCTGACCTGAAGCAGATCCGCCGCGGCCAGCTGACGATAGACGGCAGCGTGGTCAGCGTGCGCGGCGAAGTGGCCAACGAAGCGCAGCGGCAAAAGATCGCCAGCGATTTCGCCACCAGCCTCAATCCCACCTACACGGTCAACAATGGCTTGCGCGTCTCCGCCGCGGACCAGAATATCCTCGACAAAACGCTGGCCAACCGCACCATCGAATTCGAAAGCGGCAAGACCACGCTGACGCCGTCCGGCCGCGCCATCCTCGACGAAATGGGCGCGGCGCTGCAAAAGCTGGCGGGACGCAAGGTCGACATCATCGGCCACACGGACAACCAGGGACTGCGCGCCAGCAATCAGCACCTGAGCCAGGCGCGCGCCGAGGCGGTCAAGGCCTATCTGTCGTCCAAGGGCATCGATGGCGACTTGCTGAGCGCCTCGGGCCAGGGACCGGACCGGCCCATCGCCAGCAACGACAGCACCGATGGCCGCGCGCGCAACCGCCGCATCGAATTCCGCATGGTCCAGTAAGACCTGCCCGCCACCCGGCAAGCCATCCGCCACCTTTTTCGGGAATACCATGATTTCAGCCGACCAGCTCCTCCTTCCCATCAGCGCCGGCCAGCCGTGCGGCACCGACCTCTCCTTTTCCACCGACCTCGATGCGATCAGCCAGGCGCGCAAGTTCGACGATCCCTCGCTCGACCAGGGCGAATGGGTCACCGACCTGAAGGAGGCCGACTGGGCTTTCGTGCAGCGCCGCTGCGCCGCGCTGCTGGCTGAAAAAAGCAAGGATCTGCGGCTGGCCGCCTGGCTGGCCGAGGCCAGCGCCAAGCAAGACCATTTGCAGGGCCTGGGCCAGGGCTACCGCCTGCTGGCAGGCCTGTGCCGGCAATACTGGGATCTGGGACTGTATCCGCCAGCCGATGGCGGCGACCACGAGCAGCGTATCGGCAACCTGAGCTGGATTTTGGCCCGCACGCCCGCCCTGGTGCGCGCCATGCCCTTGACGGATAAGCAGTCCGGCGGCTGGTCCAGCATCGACTTCGACACGGCGCGCAAGCGGGCCGCCAGCAACCAGGATGGCGTCAACGGCGTGAAGCTGGCGGACATGGAAGCTGCGCGGCGCAACAACTCGGCGCAGTTCCGCGCCGCCTTCGCCGCCGACGCCCAGTTCTGCCTGGATGCACTGGCGGAACTGGAGCAAGCCGCCGATGCGCGGCTGGGCAAGGACAGTCCCGGCTTTTCGCAGGCGCGCGAAGCGCTGCAATCGATACAGCGCGCAGTGCCCCAGGTCGCCGTGCCCGCTCCCGCTGCGCTACCCGCCGCCGTAGTCACGGGCAGCGGCCACGCGCCTGGCGCCGCCACGCCGCCGCTGCCGCCCGCGGTGCCGGGCGAGATCCACAGCCGCGCCCAAGCCCTGGCGCAGCTGCGCCAGGTGGCGCTGTACTTCCGCCAGACGGAACCCCACAGCCCCGTTTCGTATTTCGCCGACAAGGCGGCCGACGCGGGCGAGCAGACGCTGCACGAATGGCTGCGCAGCGTGGTCAAGGACAGCGTCTCGCTGGCGCATATCGAGGAACTGCTGGGCGTGCAGCCGCCCGCCAGCCATTGAACGGCAGGCCGGGCCACCGCGCGGCGGCCCGGCGCGCCTGGCGGACCGCTATTTGATCGTATACTTGAACTGCCCCTGCTTGCTGGCGCTGACCTTGATCTTGCTGATCGCCAGTCCCTCGGCCATTTTCGCCAGCACGGATTCGGCAATTTCCGGCAGCAGGCTGCCGTTGAGGATATGGTCGACATTGCGTGCCCCCGAATCGACTTCGGTACAGCGCGCCAGCACGGCCTCCACCAGTGCCTCGTCATAGGTGAATTCGGCCTGGTGGTTGGCGCCCACGCGCGCGGCGATCTTGCGCAGCTTGAGGTCGATGATCCTGGCCAGCACATCGTCGCTGATCGGATAATAGGGAATCACCTTCAGGCGCCCCAGAAAGGCCGGCTTGAAGGCCTTCAGCAGCTGCGGGCGGATAGCCAGTTCCAGCTGCTCCGGCGTGGGCACGTCTTCCGGCGCCAGGTTCAGGCAAGCCTGCATCATGGTGGCCGACGCCACGTTCGAGGTGAGGATGATGATGGTGTTCTTGAAATCGATCTCGCGCCCCTCGGCATCGTCCATCACGCCCTTGTCGAACACCTGGAAGAACAGCTCCATGACATCGGGATGCGCCTTTTCCACCTCGTCGAGCAGCAGCACGCTGTATGGATTGCGGCGCACGGCCTCGGTGAGCACCCCGCCCTCGCCATAGCCGACATAGCCGGGCGGCGAGCCTTTCAGGCCGGAGACGCTGTGCGCTTCCTGGTATTCGCTCATGTTGATGGTGATGAGCTTGCGTTCGCCGCCATACAGCGCGTCGGCCAGCGCCAGCGCCGTTTCCGTCTTGCCGATGCCGGACGGGCCGACGAACAGGAATACGCCCTTGGGCTTGTCGGGATCGTCGAGGTTGGCGCGCGAGGTGCGCACGCGCTGCGCCACCGCCTCGATCGCATGGGACTGGCCCAGCACGCGCTCTTCCAGCAAATCCTTCAGCTTCAGCACGGTGCGGATTTCATCCTTGACCATCTTCCCGAGCGGGATGCCGGTCCAGCCGGCGACAATTTCCGCCACCACGTGGCCATCGACCTGTACCGGCACCATCGGCGTTTCGCCCTGCAATGCGCGCAATTCCTGCAACAGCGCCTGCAGGTCGCCGGCCTGGCTGGCATCGGGCGGCAGCGCGGGACTGGCCGCGCCCGCGTCTTCCAGCTCCTGGCGGGCCGCCCGGACCTTTTCACCCAGCGCCTTTTCCGTTTCCCAGCGCGCGGCCAGCGTCCCGTGTTCGCCGGCGGCGGCAGTGCGCGCCGCGCGCAGCGCCTTCAGGCGCGCCGCGTGGCTGGCGCCGCCGCTTTCCTCGCGCGCCAGGGCGGACGCTTCCGCATCGATGCGTTCCAGCTGGCGCGCCAGCTGGTCGAGCAGCGCCGGCGTGGCGCTCTGCCCCAGGGCCACCCTGGCGCAAGCCGTGTCGAGCACGCTGATCGCCTTGTCCGGCAGCTGGCGTCCCATGATGTAGCGGTGCGACAGGCGCACGGCTTCGCTGATCGCTTCATCGAAGATGCGCACGTTGAAATGCTTTTCCATCAGCGGCGCCATGCCGCGCAACATGGCGCACGCCAGTTCCTCGCTGGGTTCCTCGATCTTGACCACCTGGAAACGGCGCGCCAGCGCCGCATCCTTTTCAAAATATTTCTTGTATTCGCCCCAGGTGGTGGCGGCGATGGTGCGCAACTCGCCCCGCGCCAGCGCCGGTTTCAGCAGGTTGGCGGCGTCGTTCTGCCCGGCGCTGCCGCCCGCGCCTATCATCGTGTGCGCTTCGTCGATGAACAGGATGATCGCATGCGGGCTTTTGCTCACTTCGCCGATGACGTTCTTCAGCCGGTTCTCGAACTCGCCCTTGACGCTGGCGCCCGCCTGCAGCAGTCCCATGTCCAGCGTGTGGATTTCCACGCCCCGCAGGATGTCCGGCACGTCGCCCTGCACGATGCGCAGCGCCAGCCCTTCGACCACCGCCGTCTTGCCCACGCCCGCCTCGCCCGTCAGGATGGGGTTGTTCTGGCGCCGTCGCATCAGGATATCGATCGCCTGGCGGATTTCCAGGTCGCGCCCGATCACCGGGTCGACCTTGCCGTCGCGCGCGCGCGCCGTCAGGTTGACCGTGAACTGGTCCAGCGCCGGCGTCTTCGATGCCACCGCCCGGCCCTCCAGCTCCCCCACGGGATCGCCGCCCTCGCCGTCCTGCCCCGCGTCGCCCGCGGCCGTCCCGGCGCGTTCCTGCGAGCCATCGGTCAGCGTCTCCAGCTTGTGCTTGATCTCGTCAAGCTTGAACTGATGGAACAGGGCCGAGCCCCGGTACGCGAGCTGCGCCAGCTCCGGTTCCGTCAGCAGCGCCTGCAGCAGGTGCGCGCTGCGGATGCTCACCTGGTGGCCGGCCCGCAAGTCGAGCGAGGCGATCAGCCAGGCGTGTTCGAACAGCTTCGGCAGCCGCGGCGAAAACACGGGCGTGCGCGCATTGCCCGTCTGCAGCCGGGCCACCTCGGCCCGCAGATCCCCTTCCAGCGCGCCGATGTCGATGCCGTTGCGGCGCGCGATCAGCACGAAGTCGCTCTGCGGCTGCTCCAGCAAGGCCAGGAACACGTGCTCGAGATCGACCTCGTACTGTCCCAGGCCCACGCAGATACTGGCGGCGCGCGTGGCGGCAGTGCGACAGGTGTCATTCAGCTTGCTGATCAGCGTCTTCAGGTTGATGCTCATGGGGCGGCGGTCCTTGTATGGGGTTGAAAGGGAGGCGAAACCGGTACGCTGGCTCAGGCAAGCGTGTGCAATTCGTAGCGGACGTCGGCGCGGTCCTGCGCTTCGCCGCCCGTGATCAGAAAACTGTCCCAGCCCAGCCGGCCGCCGCCACGCGGCTCGTCCAGGCGCACGCCCTGCACGTCGCTGGCGCGCAGCACCAGCTGCACTTCGTACTCGAGACACAGGCTGGTGAACATGGCGAGCATTTTCTCCAGCGCCCGCGCGGCCGGGCCGCCGGGCAGGAAAGCGTCGAAATGGACGCGCGCCAGCGGGCCGATGGTCAGGCGCATGCGCAGGTCGCGCTGCCACACGCGCCCGCCCACCAGCGCGGTGGCGCCCAGCACGGCGTTGTTCGCGCCCAGGGTGCTTTGCTGCTCGCGCGGCACGTCGTACCAGCAGCCGATGAACTGGCTGACCGTCACGCTTTGGCCGAAATACTCGGACAGCACCTGGCCGATCATCACGGCGGACGGGGGCCGGTGGCGCATGGCGGCGGCAAAGAAGCCCACCGATTCGTCCAGCACGCCGTCGCCAGCCAGGCGGTCGCGCAGCGAGGCGTGGCCCAGGCCCGCCAGCGACAGCAGCAGCGGCAGGAACTGGTCCCTGCCATCGAGCTGGTACTTGAGCTCCAGCCGGTATTTGCGCCAGGCTTCGTAAAACAGGGCCAGGGCGCGGTTCGAAAACGTGTCGAGGAAGGCGCGCGGCCCCTCGTCCTTGGCGTCGAACTGCTGCCCGGCGATGCGTTCCGTGTAGTGCGCCGGCAGCGCGCCGGCGACGCCGAGAAACCCCATGAAGGCAGGCGTGATGCGCACATACTTGAGCTGCGCGCTGCGCAGCGCCGTGCCCAGCGTGCCGGCGTCCGTGGCCAGCCCGCGCGGCTCCGGCCCCAGCGATTCGATCTGGCTGGGGGCGAAATCGAGCGAGACGGAATTCTGGAAGCGCAGGAAATTGGCAACCGCGCCTTCATGCGCCATGCCATTGCGCCGCAGCCAGAGCTCCAGCAGCCGCACGGCCTGGAAGTACTGGAAGCGGTACGGTTGCGCAAACAGGCGCTCGATTACACTAGGCTCGAATCGCCGCTTCGTGGTTTGCATCGCAACAGCTCCTCTCCCGATTTCTTGGCCACCAGCACCAGTTGCGTGAAGCTGTTCGCATGCACGTACAGTCCCAGGAAACAATCGACGAGGTGGGCAAACGCATGGATGCCGCTGCCGACGAACGCTTCCTCGTCTATCGTCAGCCGCACTTCGATGCCGCGCACCAGGCAGGCGAAGGGGTTGCCGGGAAGCCAGGCATTGACGGCCTTGTGGACAATCGCCGTGAGGCCGCGGATCTGCCGCTGCGAAGTCGGCGAACGGGGCAAGTCATACAGGGCCAGCATTTCCTGGAAGGCGTCCAGGCCGCTGCCGGCCAGCGACAGGTGATTGAGCGACAGGTGCGAGATCAGGCGCCAGTGGGCGCCCCGGCCCCGCTCGAAACGGTACGATTCGGTGGGTTTGCGCAGCAGGCTGATGCTGCGCACGCTGGAGCCGCCCTCGAGAAACAGGTCGCCGCCGCGCAAGCCATAGGTCAGCTGCGCCGGCAAGTCGCGGTTGGTGCAGCTCAGCTCCAGGCTCAGGGTATCCGTTTCCACGGCGGCCGGATCGAAGTCGATGTCGACGATCGATATCTCCGTTTCGTAGCCGGGACTCTTGTGGGCGATGACCTCGTCGCGCCGCATCACCCAGTAGTGCCCTTCCCTGGCGGGCGTCTGGCCGTGGCGCAGCGAATAGAACGGCCGGAATTCGATCACCGATTCGCCTTGCGGCGTCTGCCGCACCAGCTTGACGGAATCGATGGCATGCACTTCGAACGCATAGGCGCGGCGCGCATCGGCCAGCACCGGATAGCAGGCCGCCGTATGCGTGATGCGTATCGGCTCGCCCCGCTGGCGGAACAGATTGACCACCGGCGTGCAGCCCAGCAGCAGGTTATGCGTCGACATGGTCCCCAGCAGGCGCGCCGTATTCGAATCCGTGCGCAAGCCGCTCAGCGCCAAATGCAGGGTGATGCGGCGGCATCCGGCCGGCAGCGCGGCGCACAGCGCGCCCAGGTCGATGTCGAAGAAATTGAATTTTTCGGGAAAGCAGAAATACTCGGTCAGCAGCCGGTACGCCGGATGCGAGCGGGCCGCAAACGGGATCAGCGCATCGTCTTCGGCGAAGCCGGCGCTGCTGACGGGAGTGGCGTCCAGCGCGATCCAGCGGCCGTTCTCGTCCGCTTCGGCGTAGGCCCGCACGGTGCGCATGAACAGCGCATCGCGCAGCGCCGCGCAAAACGAGGGCTGGCCGTCGATGAACACGCGCAGCGACTGCAGGCCCAGCTGGGCCAGCGAGAGCTGCTCCGCGCTCGACTCGATGCGCATGCTCACGCCCGAAGTGGCGTTCGACGGCAGCTGCGCCTGCTCCGGCGCGGCGATGATGGGGGAAAACGCCGCGTGCGTCAGCGCCAGCGGCGCCACGGTGACGGCATACGCCGTGCGGAAGGTGCAGGCCACGCCTTTCACGGGACGCGTCGTCAGTTCCGTGCCGCGGGCGATCTCGGTGGCGGCCGTCAGCTGCGCTGCGGCGGCCGCATAATCCATGCGCGCGATCGAACAGCTGGGAAAGGGCCGCAGATAATGCGGATACAGCACCTCGAACAGCGCTTCCGTGAATTCGGGATAGTCATCGTCGAGGCGCTTGGAAATGCGCGAATTGAGCAGCGCGAAGGACTGGATCATGCGTTCGATATGCGGGTCTTCGCATACTTCGCCGCCCATCAGCAGGCGGCCCGCGATCTTCGGGTAGCGTTCGGAGAATTCGCGCGAATAGCGGCGCAGGAAGCCCAGCTCCCGCTCGTAATACGGTAACAGTTCTTCCAAGGTCAGGCTCCCGTCTGCGCCGCGCGGCGCCCCTTGCTGATGGTGTAATGCAGGCTGGAAGGCTGCAGGATGGCGTCGAAATTGACGGGTTCATGTGCGGCATGCACCACCAGCAGCGCGCTGATGGCGAAATTGAGGCGGTTGATCGAGCCTTCCTGGATTTCCAGCGAGGCGCGCACATTGCGCAGGCGCGGCTCGTGGCGGGCGATGGCCTTCTCCAGGCACTGGCAGATATGCGCGCGGTCATCGGTGCTGGACAGGCTCAGTCCGGCGAAATCGTTCAAGCCATAGGTGATGATGGACTTGCCGCATTCGGGAAATTTTTTCAGCAGCGCCTCGGGCAGCACCGTGCGCGTGTTCAGCAGCGCCTCCAGGTCGCGCGCCACGGTATCCTTCAAATCCTCGAGCGAAAGGCGCGAGATGGTGCCGCTCGATGCGCCATGAACGGGCGTATCCATCAGGCGGTCGAACAGGCCCGGCGTAAAACCTTTCATAGGCATCCCGCATCAAAGGTAGGAAAGGCCCGTAACCCGCGGCCTGGACAGCCAGCGGCGGGCACGGCAGATATGCGCGCTGGCGCGCGCAGCACGGTCAGGCTGTCTTATTGGCCGACAAGTCCCAGCCGCCGGACGTATTGCCGCCCGAACCGCCGCCGACTTTTTGCTGCGTGTATTTCCACTTGACCTTGGAATACTTGAGCGACAAGTCTTCGCCGAGAATGTCGCCGGCAGCCACGGAAGGCGCCACGCTGCTGATCATCACATTCTCCAGTTCGATTTCAAAGTACTTGATGCGCTCGCCCTGGCCATCGGCGCGCAGAAACTCGAGCTTGGCCTTGGGAATGGTTTTGCCCGACGAGCAGGTCTGCAGCAACAGGGGGCTGGCCAGGTCGGCCATCTTGGCGATGACGATATCCTTGTGCTCCGTGCGTTCGGCCGTATGGCCGCCGCCCGTCGATGCCGTCGCCGACTTGGGTTGCAACACTTGCCACTGGACCGACTTGCATTCGATCCAATCCTTGTGGCTGTTATCCGTGGATTCGCCTTTGATGCCATCAATTTGCAAGTAAACGTCGATTGCCATGTTATTCCTTTCAATTGTATGAAGAAAAATGCATTACGATTTGGTCGACTGCGGAAGCTCCGCGACCAAACGGAGTGAAACGGATAATTCGTCAAGCTGGAAATGGGGACGCAGGAAGGACACGGCGCGGTACACGCCGGGCCGGCCCGGCACTTCGGCCACCTGCACGGAAGCCTCGCGCAACGGGAACTGGGCCTTCTGTTCCTGGCTGGCGTTATCGTCGAGCAGCACATACTGCGTCAGCCAGCGGTTCAGGAAATCCTCGACGTTGGCGGCGGCGGCAAAGCTGCCGATCTTGTCGCGCATCATGGCCTTCATGTAGTGGGCGATGCGCGAGACGGCAAAGATGTATTGCAGCTGGGCCGACAGCACCGCGTTCGCATTGGCCGAATCGGTATTGTATTTTTTCGCCTTCTGCGCCGACTGGGCGCCGAAGAACGCGGCGTAATCCGTGTTCTTGCAATGCACGAGCGAAATGAAGCCCAGGTCCGACAACTCCTTTTCGCGGCGGTCCGTGATGGCGATCTCGGCCGGGCATTTCAAGGCCACCTCGCCTTCGTCCGTCTTGAAGGTGTGCGTGGGCAAGTCTTCCACCAGCCCGCCGCCCTCCACGCCGCGGATGGCCGCGCACCAGCCGTAATCCTCGAAAGCGGCCGTCAGCTTGGTGCCGAACGCATAGGCGGCGTTGCACCACAGGTATTTCTGGTGGTCGGTGCCGTCCACGTCCTCGACGAAATTGAAGCCTTCGACGGTGGCGCCGTCGGCCGGATTGAATGGCAGGCGGCCCAGGAAACGGGGCAAGGTCAGGCCCACATAGCGGGCATCTTCCGATTCGCGCAGCGATTTCCACTTCGCGTATTCGACCGTATCGAAGACCTTGGCCAGGTCGCGCGGCTTGCCCAGGTCGCTGTAGCTTTCCAGGCCGAACAGTTCCGGCGAGGCGGCCGAGATGAACGGCGCGTGGGCGGCCGCGGCCACATGCGACATCTGCTCGATGAAATACATGTCTTCCGGCTGCCGGCTGAACTCGAAGTCGCCCAGCAGGGTGCCGAAGGGCGCGCCGCCAAACGTGCCGAATTCCTCTTCGTAGACCTTCTTGAACATGGTCGACTGGTCGAATTCCAGCGCGCTCTGGAAATCCTTGACCAGTTCGCGCTTGGTCGCGTTCATCATCTTGATCTTCAGGTTCGTGCCCGTCGACGTGTTCTTGACCAGGTAATGCAGGCCCGTCCAGCTGCTTTCCAGCTTCTGGAATTCGGGCGCATGCATGATGGCGCTCAGCTGCTGGGAAATCAGCCGGTCCAGCTCGGCCACGCGGGCGTCGATGGTTGCCGCCAGGTTGTTCGATACCACGACCGTGCCTTCCATGACCTGGCTGACCAGTTCGGAGATCAGGTCGCGCGCGCGCGCATGCTCGACGCTGGACTTGGCCACCTTGCTCTGCTCCACGATCTGGTCGAGCAAGTCGATCTCGGTGGCGGCGGAGGTGCTCAATGAGGGAGTCATCTGTGCGGACATATCAGTCTTTCCTGACGTGGGAGTGTTGTTCCAGCTGGGCCAGTTTCTCGGTGCTGTTGAGCACATCGTTGAGGATGTCTTCCAGCTTGTCGTTGCCGGCCAGCTTGTTGCGCAGGTCGGCCAGCTTGGTGCGCGCTTCGAGCAGCTTGCGCAGCGGCTCCACCTGTTCCACCACCGCCTCGGGGCGGAAGTCGCCCATGGAATGGAACTTGAGTTCGATGCCGAACTGGCCGCCAGCGTCGCTCAGCTCGTTGGGGACGCGGAAGGTCGCGCGCGGCTCGATGCCCTTGAGCACGGCATCGAAATTATCGCGGTCGATGTCGACGAACTTGCGGTCCTTCAGGCGCTTCTGTTCCAGCTCGGAATTGCCGCCGAAGTCGCCCACCACGCCCACCACGAAGGGCAGCTCCTTGTTTTCAATCGCGTCGCCGATCTCCACGTCGTACGTCATCTGCACGCGCGGCGGGCGGACCTTTTGCAGGCGCTTCTGGACACTATCTTTTTTAGACATCACATCCCCTTCGAAAAGAATCGGCAACATCGGCGATGCGCCTGTTGAACTGCGGCGTTTGGCGTATCACTGGCTCACTTGAGCGCATTGAATGGATTGGCGCTGCCCTCGTCGGCAGTGCGCTTGCCTGTCTGCTTGCGGGGCGGACGCGCCGGCGCCTTTTCCGGCGGCGGCACGAGGACGCTTTCGCCCAGGCTTTCGCGCAGCAGCTTGGCCAGGTCCTGCGATTCCGCGCGCAGGGGGCCGGACAGGTTGTTCTGGCGGCTCAGGTCGGCCAGCGCCCGCGTCGACAGGCGCAGCCCGCTGATGGCGATCACGCTGTTGGCCAGCTTGTCGGCCGGATCGCGCACCAGCACTTCCTGCGCATTGAGGATGGCTTCGCCATACTGGCCCGCCTCGTAGCGCGTCTGCGCCATGCGTACCCACGGCTGCTTGTCGGCCGGGAAAGCGGTGGCGGCCTGCTGCCACAGTCCCAGTGCCGCCTCGTTGCTGCCGCTGCTGGCCGCCTGCGCCGCCTTGGACATCATTTCCTCCATCGTGGGCGGCGCCGCCACCACTGGCGGCTTGGCCGGCGGCGTCGTGCCGCAGGCACTCAACGTCAGGGCACATGCAATTGCTGCGAGCAGCGAAACCGATCGTGTCATATGGTGCTTTCCCTCAAAAAAGAAGATGCGTTGACGGTCAAAATAAAGTTGCAATTTATAGTTGTTAATTGCTTATTTTTCGGAGCCTAACATGATTTGAATATTTATCGCGCTCAATAGAAAATACGCGAAAACTCACTATTCATGCGGCTTTCCGGGCTGCGTTCACTCTGGAAACGTACCGTACGCGCCCTTCCTCAAGATAGTGTTATGGTGCCGTCAATTGCGAAAAAAGCACCACGCTGTGCGCTGCAAACGGCGGACGATTTCAAGGAAAAAATACGGTAGCAGCATGCCGGCGCGGACGGGTCCAGCGATCCCCGCACCTCACTTGGTCAGGTAAAAGGGCAATCCATGAGCGTTGCAAACAAATTATTATGGGGCGAAGGCTTGTTCCTGCGGCCCCAGCATTTCCAGCAGCAGGACCAGTACCACGAACACCGGCTGCATGAAAGCGTCAAGGCGCTGCACCCGTATGCGTGGGGCGTGAGCCAGCTGCAGATAGACCGCGATGCGCTCGGCAACAACACCTTGCGCCTGCTGGAGCTGTCGCTGATCTTCCAGGATGGGGAAATCTACAATGCAGCCGGCGCCGACGAGCTGCCCGAGGCGATCGACCTGGGCAACCTGCCGCCATCGCAGCAATCGGTGACCTTTTACGCCGCCCTGCCCGCGTTCAAGCAATTCGGCGGCAACTTTGCCCCGGCCAGCCAGCCCAACAGCGCGGCGCGCTACGGCCAGGCCAATCTGAGCACGCCGGACCTGTACACCCAGGCCGCGCAGGCCGAACTGACCTACCTGAAAAAATCGCTGCGCCTGGTGGCCGAATCGGACCCGCGCGACTCCTACGTGAGCTTTCCCCTGCTGCGCCTGCGGCGCCTGTCGACGGGCGGCTTCGAGCAAGACCCCACCTTCGTGCCGCCCAGCCTGTCGATCCGCAGCGCGCCCCTGCTGTTCCTGCAGCTGCGCCGCCTGATCGACGCGCTGCAGGCCAAGGTGAATGCCCTGTATGGCCACCATCGCGAGCCCAGCAAGAGCGTGATCGAATTCCGCTCCGGCGACATGTCCTCGTTCTGGCTGCTGCATACGGCCAGCTCGGCGTTTGCCTCGCTCAGTCATTATTTTCACCATCCGGCCCTGCATCCGGAGCGCCTGTACGAGCAGCTGCTGGGCCTGGCAGGCGCGCTGATGACCTTTTCGAAGACCCATGCGCTGGCCGACCTGCCCGCGTACCGGCACGCCGATCCGGGGCCCCCGTTCGCGCAGCTGCACGCGATCATCCGCGAACTGCTCGACACGGTGATCTCGTCGAAATATTTTGCGATCGCGCTCAGCGAGACCAAGCCGTCCTACCATCACGGCAAGCTCGATTCGGAAAAAATCGACGCCAAGACGGCGTTTTACCTTGGCGTCTCGGCCGACATACCGGGCATGGAACTGGTCGACGTGGTGCCGCTGCGCTTCAAGGTGGGTGCACCCGACGACGTGGAAAAATTCGTGCTGTCCGCCTTGCCCGGCGTGCGCCTGCAGCATACGCCGCAGGTGCCGGCCGCCGTGCCCGTGCGCCCGGACACGTATTACTTCACCATCGAAGCCAAGGGCCAGATGTACGAGCGCATGCTGCAGGCGCAATCGGTCCTGATCTATGTGCCCTCCGGCATGCGCGACCTGAAGCTCGAACTGGTCGCCGTCACTTCCTGACATTGAAATGAAACGATGAACCTCTCCGCCCCCCCTTCCCTGATGTCCGGCAGCCAGGCCGCCTACTCGGCCAGCGTGCTGGCCGGCCCCGGTACGGAACACACCCTGATGGACCTGATGTACGACGGCTTTTACGCGCTGTTCATGCTGAAGAACGGCAGCGGCCCGCAGGACAATGCCGATTTCATCGCCAAGATGACGCACTTCCTGGAAGAATTCGGCCGCGGCGCGAAGAAACAGGGCGCCTCGGCCGACGACATCGACGCGGCCAAGTATGCGTTCTGCGCGGCCGTCGACGAAATCATCCTGCGCTCGCCCTACAGCATCCGCGACGAATGGGCGCGGCGTCCCTTGCAGCTGGTCCTGTTCGGCGACCAGCTGGCCGGCGAAAACTTCTTCATCCGCCTCGAAGCGCTGCGCGCGCGCGGCAGCGCCCACCTGCAGGCGCTGGAAGTGTTCCACATGTGTTTGCTGCTGGGTTTCCAGGGCCGCTACATCCTCGAAGGCCCGGAAAAATTCAATTACCTGACGGCCCGCCTGGGCGATGAAATCGCCCAGATGAAAGGCAAGAAGACGGGCTTCGCTCCGCATGCGGAGCGGCCCGACCAGATCATCCACAAGCTGCGCAACAATGTGCCCCTGTGGGTGCTGTGCTCCGTGTTCGCGCTGATCTGCGCGCTCGGCTACCTGGGCTTGCGCACCACGCTGGCGAAAAATACGGAAGAGCAGATGCACGCCTACCAGGATATCGTCAAACTGGCGCCCCGCGTGGCCAACCTGAGCATCACCTTGCCGTGATGAGCGACGCGCAAGCAGGCGGCCAGCCGCAGGGACAGTTCGGCACGGGCTTGAGCCAGCATGCCCGGCTGATCGGGCTGGCGACGGCCCAGCCTTCGGACCAGGCGCAATCGCTGATGGCGGAGCAGTTCGACGGCCGCGAAGCCGTCAACGAACTGTTCCGCTTCGATGTCGACGCCCTCAGCACGGCCGCGTCGCTCGACCTGGCGTCGTTCATCGGCGAGGAAATGACGCTCACTCTGCTGCAGCCCGACGGCAGCCAGCGCGCCTGGCACGGCCTGTGCACGGACTGCGCCTGGCTCGGCGCCGATGGCGGCGTGGCGCGCTACCGGCTGCGCCTGGAACCGGCGCTGGCCCTGCTGCGGCTGCGCCGCGACAGCTATATCTTCCAGGACAAGAATGCGCGCGACATCGTCGGCGAACTGCTGGCCGACTATCCGCAAGTGCGCCACCGCATCGACGTCAGCCAGCCGCTGGCCACGCGCGCCGTCTGGACGCAGTACCGCGAAAGCGACTTCGACTTCCTGGCGCGGGTGCTGGCCTTCGAAGGCTTGAACTGGCGCTTCGAGCATGAGCAGCCGGGCGGCGCGCAGGATGGCGGCGAAGGCCAGGGACAGTCCAGGCATACGCTGGTGATTTTCGACAGCAAGGCCAGCGCGCCCGACACGCCAGGCGGGGCCGAGCTGCGCTTTCACGGCGTGCGCGCCAGCGACAGCGATGACGCCATCGACAGCTTCGGCGCGCGCCGCCAGGTGCAGTCGAACGCCGTCGGCATCAGCAGCTGGGACCCGCAGCAAGTGACGGCGCCGGCCGCCGAACACGCCTCCAGCCTCGATGCGGGCACGCTGCCGCAACTGGCCGTATATGACGGCGCGGGCGAGCGGCGCCACGCCGACCGGGCCGCGGCCGATCCCCACGGCGCACGCATGCTGCAGGCGCTGGAGCTGGAAAACAAGCAATTTGACGGCGCCGGCGCGGTGCGCCGGCTGGCCGCCGGCCACGCCTTCCGCCTGCTGCAGCACGAACAGTATGCCGACGGCGCCAACCAGTTCAGCGTGCTGTGGGTGGAGCACCAGGCGCGCAACACGGCGGGGCCGGCCGGCGGCGGATTGACGGGCGCGCTGTCGCGCCTGGCCAAGGTGGCCAGCCTGGACGGCGTGGCCGACTGGATCGCCGGCCAGATCGAGGCGGGCACCTACCGCAACACCTTCGGCTGCGTGCGCAGCAGCGTGGCCATCGTGCCGCGCGCCACGGCCGAACGGGCGCCGGCCGTGGCGCTGGGACCGCAGACGGCCTTGGTGGTCGGCCTGGCCGACAGCGTGGCCACCACCGGCCGCGACCACCAGGTGCGCATCCAGTTTGCCTGGCAGCGCGGCGCGGCCGCCAATCCGGGCGGCCTGGCGCACAACACGGACCAGCAAGGCAACGCGCCGGGCAATGAAGCGTCCGGCACCTGGGTGCGCGTGGCCGAGGCGCTGGCCGGGCCGAACTGGGGTTCCCAGTTCACGCCCCGCATCGGCACGGAAGTGCTGGTCGACTTCATCGAGGGCGACATGGACCGCCCGCTCGTGGTGGCCCAGCTGTACACGGGCAGCGACGCGCCGCCGTACGCGGCCGGCGTCGACGCCAATGTCAACCACGCGGGCGTGCTGTCTGGCATTCACAGCAGCAACTTCGACGGCGCCGGCTACAACCAGTGGGTGCTCGACGATACGCCGGGCCAGCTGCGTACCCGGCTGGCCTCGAGCAGCGCCGCCACCGAACTCAATCTGGGCTACCTGGTCCAGCAAGGCGCCACATCCGCGCAACGGGGCGTCTACCGGGGCAGCGGCTTCGAATTGCGCACCGACGCCTGGGCCATGCTGCGCGCCGGGGAAGGCTTGCTGCTGTCGGCCACGGCGCGCGCGCGGCAAGGCAGCAGCGTCGCGTCGACCCAGCTCGACACCCGGGAAGCGCTGAACCTGCTGCGCGGCGCCAGTGAACTGAGCAAGGCGACGGCCGTGGCGGCGGGCCAGCAGCGTGCGCTGGTCAGCAAGGATGCCAACCAGGCGCAGCTGGACCTGGCGGGCCAGATCGACCCGCAGCAGGATGGCAAATACCAGGGCAGCGTGGGCGGCCACGAAGCCTTCAAGGCCGGCAACGGCGCCCGCGCGCCCGATGCCGCGCAGCCCGTGGAACGCTACGCCAAGCCGCTGGTGCTGATGGAAGGACCGAACAGCATCAACTGGGCCACGCCCGCCTCGACCGTGCTGTTCGCGGGCCAGCACCTGCATGCGACGGCGCAGACGGACCTGCACCTGGCAGCCGGCCATACCGTCGCTTCGGTGGCGGCCCATGCGGCTACCCTGTTCAGCCAGGATGGCGGCATCTCCGCCATCGCGGGCAACGGCCCCGTCTCGCTGCAAGCCCATACCGACCAGCTGGAGATCTTGGCCGACAAGTCCATCACGGTGATCTCGGTGAGCGACGTCATCGAGATCAAGGCCAACCAGAAGATCACCGTGCAGGCGGGCCAGTCGTCGATCACGCTCGAGGGCGGCGACATCACCTTCCAGTGCCCGGGCAACTTTACCGTCAAGGGCGGCCAGCATGTCTTCAACGGCGGCGCCAGCGCGGCCGCCGGCCTGCCGCCGCTGCCGGACAGCCGTTTGAAACTGTTCGACGAAGGCTTCGTGCTGAAAGACCGCGACACGGGCGAACTGATGCCGCGCCAGCCGTACCGCGTGAGACGCGCCGACGGCACGTACGAAACGGGCATGACGGACGACAAGGGCTTGACGCACGTGGTCGCCGCGGCCGCCGTCGAGGCGCTGGTGATCGAATTGCTGAAATCGCCGGGCCACGCGCCCGACGAGGCGGAGAGTCCCGCCCCCGCGCCGGCGCCGCCAGCGCCCGCGCA
>NZ_WFLL01000069.1:0-22458 GCF_009208755.1 Janthinobacterium sp. FT14W
ACTGGCGCACGCCGCCGCCTTCGGCTGGCCCGGCATCGCCCCCAGGCTGGCCGCGCACTACCGCCGCATCCGCACCGCGCCGCGCCCGGGCGCCTATACGCGCTGCGTCGCCCGCTGGCTGTTTCCCCTGCATGAATGGCTCAAGGGCCACCACAGCGCGCGCCTGCTGCGCCGGCTGGAACGCTCGCAGTGGTGGAGCGCGCAGCAGCTGCAGCAGTGGCAGCTGGCGCGCCTGCGCGCGCTGCTGCGCCATGCGGGCGACCACGTACCCTACTACCGCGCGCTGTTCGCCCGCTGCGGCTTCGACCCGGAGCAGGTGCGGCAGCTGGCCGACCTGTCGCGCCTGCCCTTGCTGCGCAAGCGCGACATCGCGGCCGCGCGGGACAGCTTCAAGTCCGCCCGCGCCGTGGGCCTGCGCCCGTTCGCCACGGGCGGCTCCAGCGGCGAACCGCTGCAGTTCTTCCTGGGCCGGCGCCGCATCAGCCACGACATCGCCGCCAAGTGGCGCGCCACGCGCTGGTGGGGCGTCGATATCGGCGACCGCGAAGCCGTGCTGTGGGGTTCGCCCATCGAGCTGCACGCGCAAGACCGCGTGCGCCGCCTGCGCGATGCGCTGCTGCGCACCACCCTGCTGCCCGCCTTTTCCATGTCGCCCGCGCGCCTCGATGGCTATGTGCAGCAGCTGCGCCGCTGGCGCCCGCGCATGCTGTTCGGCTACCCGTCGGCCCTGTGCCGCATCGCCAGCCACGCCGGCGCGCGCGACCTGCCGCTCGACGGCCTGGGCGTGAAAGTGGCGTTCGTCACGGCCGAACGCCTGTACGACGAACAGCGCGCGCAGATCGCCGCCGCCTTCGGCTGTCCCGTGGCCAACGGCTACGGCGGGCGCGACGCGGGCTTCATCGCCCATGAATGCCCGGACGGCGGCATGCACGTCACGGCCGAAGACGTCATCGTGGAAATCGTCGATGGCCAGGGCCAGCCGCTGCCGCCAGGCGCCACGGGCGAAATCGTCGTCACCCACCTGGCCACGCAAGACTACCCGTTCATCCGCTATGCCACGGGCGACGTGGGGGCGCTGGGCACGCAGCCCTGCGCCTGCGGACGGGGCCTGCCCCTGCTGCAGAAGATCGAAGGGCGCAGCACGGACTTCCTCACGGCGCAGGACGGCACCGTCATGCACGGCCTGGCCCTCGTCTACATCGTGCGCGAACTGCCGCAGGTGCGCAGCTTCAAGATTATCCAGGAAAGCCTGCTGCGCACGCGCGTGCTGCTGGTCTGCCTGCCCCGCCTGGACGACGCCACGCGCACCGCCATCGTGAGCGGCTTCCAGGCCAGGCTGGGCGCGCTGGTGGACATCGCCGTCGAGGAAGTCGAGGAGATCGCAGCCGAAGCCTCGGGCAAATACCGCTATGTGGTGAGCAAGGTAGCGCCGGCAGGCAGCCTGCCGTTACCTGGCAGCCCGGCCGGCGGGCAGCGATAGCAGCATTTTTCCGTGCTCGGATTTGAAAAGCTGCATCGCATTCGCTTCGACGGAGCGATAGACGTCACTGCGCTCTCCCGCGCCGCCGCGTATCACTTCACGATGCAAGTCATTCATGACATTGCGGAAGATTTGCAAACCATCGTTGTATCGCCCGGCGCCATCGATCAGCAGATGTTCTGCCAGCCGCAGCCTGCCGATACGCGCGCAAAGCAGATATTCGATATGAATTCCTGCCGGCAGGATGTCGCGCATTGCAAAATTGGTCATCAGCGCGAAAGGCGTTGGGGTCACGTCCTTGGACGTATTGGCCAAGGCGAGAATGATGCCTGTCGAGACGGCCGCGGCGGCCACTGTTGTTGCCTGCGCCCCATAGCGAACGCTACTTGCGGCGCTACTCAGGCTTTCGGGCTACGCCGAGCCGATCCGCCGCGGAATGCTTTGGCCCAGTCGCCGCTTCCAGAGTGCCGGCACGGCCCAGCCCAAAGGCCGGCATGTTGACATACACGCTCTCGTAGGCACCGGCAGCGACGGCGAAGGTTTCGTGCCAGATGCCGACTGTACCATCGGTAGCAACAGATTGATTGAAGGCCTTCCACGCCGGCAGGTGAGCCGCCTGCCGGCTGGTGGCATAGGCCATCAATTGGTCCATCGAGCGCCAGTACTGCACCATAATAAGCGTTCTTGAAAACCACATCTCCGCATGCAGCAAGCCCAGTTCGGGCTGGCGCCGCAGCTCGCTGATCATGCGTGGCATCGCGGCGGCAATTGGCCACCACTTGTGCACCTTCCAGGGCTGGTTAAGACGCATGCCGATGAGGAAAACGACAAAGTCGCCGTCGATCGTTGCGGTGAGCCGTTCACGGTGTATCATGCTGCTCCTTACAAACTCGTGTAATGGTGCGCTGCTGGCCGACAAAGGCCATCGCTGTCATCGGGGGCCGCTCTTGGCCAGTTGCAGCCGCCTCAAATTCCATACTTGTTCTGAATAGCGGCCTCAAGCTCCGCCTGCGCCAAGCCTGCTTGCTGCCAAAACATAAAAAAATACTCCAATGTTTCGGCAGAATTAGCAATATCCATGGGATGCAGGATGCAGATGGCCGTTCTGATTTTCAAAACGTCCGGCTTGTCCGATTGGTCTCGCCCTTCAATGGCTCGCCACAGGCGTACGCGCTCGGCTATGACTTCCTCGGCCGTCGCCGCACCAGTGATGAAGCGCTTCGCCACAGCGGCGGCTGACTTGGCAACCTCAGGCAATTGTGACGTCACTCTTCCAATCGCCTCAATCATGAATCGCTGAGCCAAAAATTGTTCCGCAGGGTCATCCAAGTCCACCGCAGATGCAATCGCTTCAAAAAATCTCGTATTCAACATTTGCATTCATTTTCAGTGATGGCGCGATGCCCACGTCGGGCCGTCTCTGGCTGGAATGCGTCGAGCGCATCATTGTTCAAGCACCCTCGGCAGTAACCAAAAACCTTATTTTCGTCACCATCCGTGATGGACGTTACCACGCGCCCCATGGCCAAAAGCTGGTGCCAGCCTTCGTTCCAGGTCCTGGGACTTTTTGCGTTCCCGGCCATTTCCTGACACCAGACCTGTCCACTGTCAGCAAAAGTAACTCAGGCCGAACAATTGAACATCCACTGAACACCAAACTGGTCGGTCAATTTACCGTAGTAATCGCCCCACACTTGTGTGGCGAGAGGTGTGGTAACCACACCGTTATCGGCCAGCTGGTCAAAAAGCTGTTTCGTTAATTTTTTGTCATTCATCTGCAAAATATGTGCCGATCCGCGCATGGGTTCCGCATCGTCATTGTCGGAGGCAAAGAACAACACGCCTGGCCCCTCGAATCGCGCATGCATGATCTTCCCGCGCATCGACTCATTCGGGACCGGCATGCCATCGACACCAAATCGCAAGACATCGCTTATCTTGCCCAGCCCGCATTGCGCGTAGAACGTCAGTGCTTGTTCGCAGCTGGTAGTAAAGAAAAGATAATTGGACAATTGCATCGATTCACCTTTGTATTTGATTAAATGAAGCAAAAGTGTCGGGCCGGTGACCTTGCCGGGGATTCAGACGCCATCCACAGTCCAGGACTGCGTGGAGGCGGCGTGCTCAGGCTTTTTCGGACTTGGCAATGAGAAACCAGGGGAAGGCAAACGGGCCTGTCAGAGCGACCATCATGTCTCTGACAGCCGTCCTCTTCAGACGGCGCCGTTTGGCAATCAGGTGGCAAGCCACTGCCGAGAGCAGCCAGATCGATGCGGGGATGTATGCCGTCACTGTAATCTCCCGATAGTCGTTGCGTTGAATGCAAGCAATGATAGCAGGCCCATCTTGGCAGTGCAATTCAGGCCGAACATCGTCCCGACCGTGCGCTATGGGCCCGATTGCTGCCGTTTGCAGTGCGAAACGGCTATTCAAACTGGCATTGACTATCTTACAAGACTGCTATTCGCCACGATTTCCCGGATTTTTCTTTCAAAATAATAATGAAGGCCGCTGTCTTCGCTATATTGATTTTCCAGAACAACAACATCGACATCTTTTTCAGGAAAATAAACTTTAATAGAGGCAAATCCCAGGCCTTTTCCCGAGTGGCCGATATATTTCACCGGCGTTGTATCGCTGACATACACGCCGTAACCATAACCGTTTTTTTCTTCACCGAAAGCAACATGCTGGCTCGATATATCATAACTGGTCATCAGCTTGTAGGCTTTCGGACTTAAAATTTTTCCTTTGTGCAGTTTTTCATCCCAGATATTCAAGTCTCTTGCATTGGAAACAATGCCACCGGCTGGAATGAAGCCAAGCCAGTATTCTCCCTGGACCGGATGCTCCCTCAATGTGTAGACATTTTTTGAATTCACATAGCCATTGATAACGTCATTCTCTTTATTTTCCTCATAGCAAAAGCTGTTCTTCATCCCCAGCTCTTTGAACAAGTCATTTGCTGCCTCGATATACGTTTTCCCGCTTGCTTTTTCGAAAATTTTACCCAGCATGGTATAAGTCGTCACGCCATATAAGAAATCCGTTCCGGGCTTGAAGCTCAGCGGCTTGTCGATTTCCGTGATGCCAGACGAAAAATTGAGCAGTTGATGTACCGTCACCGTATCGGCCCAGGGCTGCGGCAAATCGGGCAGGTATCGTCGAACGGGACTTTGCACGTCTATTTTGCCTTTTTCGACCTCCCTCAAAATCAACACAGCCGTGACCTGCTTGCTATTCGACATGATCCTGAAATTATCGTCCAGCTTTAACGGTGTCTTATTGTCAAAATCCGCATAGCCGAAGGCTTTTGAATATTCCGTTTTCCCATTTTTCGTGATGAGAATGACGCCGTTGAAACTTCGCGGACTCGTTTCCTTTATTAAACTATCAATTCTGGCAGCGTAGTCGTCTGTCTTTTCCCCTGGTGAATGGCCGTCCGCTTGGGCATGCGCGCATGTGAAGATCAGCAACAGGACAGAAGCCGCCAGTATTCCTGGTGAAAAAAACGTCTTGCTGTGTGCATCGGGAGTTTTCATGGGGAGGTCTTGTAGGTTGCTTGATGATGTCCAGGGAAAGGCCAGCTTGCTGCGCCATTGCCGCCTGCTCGCTCATGCCGTCCGCGGGCGCTTTGCCCGACCGCGCCGGCAGGCCTTCAGTCGTCGACCAGGTCGAAATCGGTAAACAAACCCTCCGCGGTCAGGTAAATCAGCAGCTTGCGCGCCGGCTGCATGCCGCCAGCGCGGAAAGCCAGGACGCTGTCCACCTGACTGCCATGACGCTCGATCTCGCGGCCGGCAACAGCTTGCTCGTGCAGGAAAGTGAGCGATTTTATAGTGGCGAGTTCGCCAATGGCCTGTGCGCCGATGTTGCTCTTGAAGCCAGCCGTAGCGAAGTCCGAGTTGGCCAGAGCGCTGCCGCCGCGCGCCATATCGGAAAGCCAGGCCTGCACGCTCCTGGTACGCGCGGGCCTGGGGTCGCTGCCTGCTTGCAAGGTGTGCATCAACGGGCCGATGCGCGGCGCCGGCTTGCTTTGCCCTTTGGTGGTCACGACGACCTGCGTCACCTCGCCTCGTGCATCGACGACGAAATCCAGTGTGCAGTTGCGCGACGTCGAGTGGAAGCGGTGCGCGCCAACAGGCACGAAAGTTTCGTCGGGCAAGCCATCGAACATGCTCCGCAGCTGGCCGCCCTGCGCATCGAAGGTTCCCATCGTGTTGTTGGACAGCTCGTAGCGGCCGGTGTAGCGCACGAGCGCCTTGGCATCGATCTGGATGGCGGAGGGTTTGAGCAACACGTCGTGGTCGGCTTCCGGCCAGTGATACGCACGGCCGATGGCGGCCGTCAGGCGACTCATCATCCTGGAATTGTCATTCGCGTTGATCATGATCACGGCGCCTTGTCCCGTCCGGGAAAATGCCGTCAGCAAGGTATCGAAGCCTTCATCGCGCCCGCCGTGCGAAAAGCGCTGCGCGGTGCCGCTACCGTCCAGGAAGACGCCCAGGCCCACGTTCTCTTTTTGCGGAGTCAGCATCTGTTCGGTCAAGGCTGCCGAAATGACCGGGTTGGACGTGCCGGCCAGCGACTGCTGCACACCGATGGCGAAGCGCGCGAGATCCGATGCGTTGGTCCACAGGCCGGCTGCCGCCATTTCTGGGTACAGATGCCAACGCCCGGCCACCATGCTGCGGTCGGCAAGGTGGCCGCTGGCATTCAGGCGGGCGCGCTCGGCGGGCGGCGGTTGCAAGTAGGAACTGTCATGCATGCCCAGCGGCTTGAGGACGGCGTCGCGCAGATAGTCGGGAAACGCCTGAGCGCTCACGTCGGCCACCAGTTGCTGCATGACGGTATAGCCGCCACCGGAGTAACGCACCTTGCTGCCTGGCACGATGTCCACGCGGACGGGCGCCGTATTGGCGGGTTTTTCCCCGTTGAGCACCTGGACTACGCCAGGCAGCGGCGCATTCCTGGCGTAGCCGGGGAAGCCGTGCACGGTCAGCCCCGCGTTGTGGCTGAGCAGCCGGCGCAAGGTCACCTTCTGTTCTGCCGACAGGGCACTGTCCGGCACCTTCCAGGTGAGCAGCCTGGTGTTGACGTCATCGTCCAGGACAAGCTTGCCCTGCTCTACCAGGTGAAGCGCGCCCAGCGCGGCCACCGGTTTGCTGACCGAGCCGGCCTGGAACAGCGTGCTTGTCGTTACCGGCGTCTTGCCGCCCTTTTCCGTGACACCGTACCCCTGCGCCCTGACAATCTTGCCATTCTCAATGATGGCAAGCGACAGTCCGGGAATGCGGCGCATCGTCATTTCGGCCTTGATGATGTCGTCCAAGTCGTCCGCTTGGCTACTACTTGCGAACAGCAGGGTAAGGATTAACGCTATGGAATGAACTCGCATGAACGACTCTTTCAACGGTAATGGACGGATGCCAGGAAAGAAAAGTTGACGATACGTCACCGCGCTCTGCGGCCATGCGGGATTGCGACAGACAGCCGGATATTGGCGATGGACGGCAATTTTCGCGGATGAGTTGCGGCCTGCACTGGCTGGCGCGACGCATTCCGGCCGGCTGCCGCTGTTGGCGGGTTCAGCCAATAGCGGACGATTGGAATACCTCGGCAAAGGTTTTATTACCATTCTAAAAGAACAAGTTCGTCAAGCTGTTTTACCACAGCAGCAAGACGCAGATAACTTCTAGGATAAACAGAAACAATCACTGCCCGAGCAGCTGTTCCAGCCTGCGCTGGTCTCCTGCCGCCACAAAACAGCCGGCCTGCCAGCGCTGCGTGCGCAGGGCCTGGGCGGACGCGGGGGCGCACCAGGGCGGATAGACGCGCAGCGCCCGCTTGCCGCCGGCGCTGCTGCGCGACATCACGCCGCGCTGGAGCAGCACGGCGCGGGAGAAGATAAAAAAGCCGTGCCGTGCGCCGTCGCTGACGGCGATGACGAGGACATCGACGGGGTCCGCTTCGTCCAGCGGGGCGATCTCGGCATCGGGATGGGGACGCTTCCAGGCCGTGACGAACTGGCCGGTTTTCGTCGGCGTGGTTTTCGCCACGCGCAAGACCAGCCGCTGGCCGTCCAGGGTGGCGCGGCAGGCGCCGTATTCCGCGCTTTCCGCTTCCGGCACGGGCGCCTGCGGCAAGCCCAGGAAGGCCCATGGACTGGCCTTCATCGCGCGCTGAACTCGGCTGCGGCCTTGGCGGCCCACAACGCCTCGGCGTGGCTGGCGAACGGGCTGTCGTAGCCGTCGACGGTGCCGTCTTCGTCGACAAAGTACAACCACCAGCCGCCGCCCTGCTCGCGGATGGCCGTGTGGCCTGGCGCGCAGTGGGCGTCCACGGCCTGGCTGGCGGCCAGGGTGGCGATGGTGATGCCGCGGTGGATAGTCAGCTCGGGTGTCATGGCAGTATCGTCAATGTAAAAAAATCATGGCCGTAGTGTAGCCGCAGCATGGCCCGCTGGCCAGAGCGGCGCTGCAGAAAGTCCGCCGGCGCGCAGGCTTGCGCTACACTGGCCCCTCACAGGGAGGACGACATGGCATCTCAGCAAGGCACCGTGGATTTTTTGCTCGACCAGATGGCAGGCGCGGGCAGCGTCGGCGCGAAAAAAATGTTTGGCGAGTACGGCCTGTATTGCGACGGCAAGATGTTCGCCATCGTCGCCGACGACCAGCTGTTCATCAAGCCGACGGATGCGGGTCGCGCCTGGATCAGCATGCAGGGCACGCTGCAGGAAGCACCGCCCTACCCGCAAGCCAAACCCTATTTCCTCATCGATGGCGGCCTGTGGGACGAGCGCGACTGGCTGAGCCAGCTGGCGCGGCGCACGGCCGACGCCTTGCCGCTGCCGAAACCGAAGCCGCCGCCCAAGCCCAAAAAAGCCGCGTCAGCCGGCTAAGACGCTGTTTTCGCACTCCTTGCCCTGGCGGAAGCAAGCCAGGTTGTGATACGTGATGGCAGCGATCTCGCGCAGCGCTTCGATGGTGAAGAAGCCCTGGTGGCCCGTCACCAGCACGTTGGGGAACGTCATCAGGCGCTGGAAGATATCGTCGTCGATGATGTCGGACGAGCGGTCCTGGAAGAACAGATTGCTTTCCTGCTCATACACGTCGATGGCCAGGGAGCCCAGCTGGCGCGACTTGAGCGCCTCGATGACGGCGCCCGTATCGATCAGGCCGCCGCGCGAGGTGTTCACCAGCATGGCGCCCTTCTTCATCAGCGCTAACGTTGCTTCGCTGATCATGTGGCGCGTGCTTTCCATCAATGGACAATGCAGGGAGACGATGTCGGACTCGGCCAGCAGCTGCGGCAGCTCCACCATCGTGCCCAGCTGCGCAAACGCGGGCGCCGGATACGGGTCGTGGCCCAGCACCGTGCAGCCGAAACCCTTGAAAATGCGCGCCGTGGCCAGGCCGATCTTGCCCGTGCCGACGATGCCCACCGTCTTGCCGTGCAAGGTGGCGCCCAGCAAGCCGTCCAGCGAGAAATTGCCTTCGCGCACGCGGGCATACGCGCGGTGCGTGTGGCGGTTCAGGGTCTGCACCAGGGCCAAGGTGTATTCGGCCACGGCTTCCGGGGAGTAAGCTGGCACGCGGGCAACGAACAGGCCCAGGCGTTTCGCCGCATCCAGGTCCAGGTTGTTGTAGCCCGCGCAGCGCAGCAGGATGGCGCGCACGCCGTAGCCATGCAAGGCTTCCAGTACGGGCGCGTCGAGCACGTCGTTGACGAAGACGCAGACGGCATCGGCGCCTTGCGCCAGGACCACGGTTTCCTGGCTCAGCAAGGCGCTGTGGTACACCAGTTCGATGCCGGCGGCGTCGGGCTGGGACGGCAAGGCTTCATCGAAGAAACGGCGGTCGTAGGGCTGGCTGGCAAAGAAGGCGATTTTCATGAGGAGTCCCGGAACTTGCTGGATGGCAAAACTACATCATAGCGCAAGCGCCCTGCCCCGCGGCGTACGCCTGGTGCCACGTCATCCTACTTGGGTTCGCGGGGCAGGCTCAGCACGTGGCGCAGGTAGGCCGTTTCCGCGGCGTGCTGCGCGTGGTAGCGCTCGCGCGCGGCGCGCATGGCCGCCTGGTGGGCCGCAATGCCGGCCTGTGTCAGCTCGACGCCGAAGTCCGCCGGCGGCAACAACGGGCCGCCGAACAGGCGCGCCAGGATGAAGTGGCCCACATTGTCGCGGTAGTGCGACGCCTCCCAGTAGTAACGCATGTCGCGCGCGCCCGTCACCTGTGGGATGGGTTCGCTGGTGATGCTGTTGAAGCCCGAAAAATCATACACGCGCACGTCGCAGCCCTGGCTGCGGTGGCGCTGCGCCAGCTGCGCCAGGTCCCGTTGCCATTGCTGCATGGCATCCCACTTGCCGCGCCAGTACAGGGCGTCGAGCGTCAGCGCATGGGTGGGATTGATGTAGACGCGCAAGCGCGTGCCGCCCCGGCACAGCTTGCCGACGCTGGCGTCGAACGCGTGCAGCGCGGGTGCGGTGGGGCCCAGGCCGTCGCCGAACTCCTGCAGCCGCGGCGTGAAGGAACGGGCCGTGCCGGCCCAGCCGTGGTTGCGCACGGTGAGGCAGGACTGGTCGCGCTGGCCGTGCAAGGCCAGGCTGGACAGGCAGGCGCCGTCATAGGTGCCGCTGAGGATGCGCCAGGTGTCGCGCGTCATGTCCACTGTCAGGCCGCGCTTGATGTCGAGCAAGGCGCGCCGCGCAAAAAACGCGGGGCCGCCATCCGTCAAGCCCGGTTCCACGCCGGCCGAGCCCAGTTCCAGCGAAAACGAGGGCGCGTCGATGCCCCACACGATAGTATCGACATGGCTGACCCTGGCCGCGTGCTCGGCCAGGCGGATGGCGTCGCCGATCGAGGCGCCCGAGACGGCGCTGTTGAAGATGCTCTTGCCATCGAACAGGCCGTGCACCCTGGTGGGCAAGCCCATTTCCGTGCGCGAATTGCCGATGTACACGACGGCGGGCCGGTAGCGCGCCACCGCATACGTCTTGCCCCACACGGCGAGCTTTTCATACGTGGGGCGCAGGCGCTGCACCAGCGGCGTGTCCCACTGGTGCAGCAGATAGGGATCGACGCGGTAATTGACGGCGGAAACGAGGGCCAGCGCGGTCAGCACGCAGGCGCAGAAGATGGCGAGGTAGCGGCGGGCGCAGGTATCCATGGTCAGCGTTCATTGCAAATAGAAATTTCAGTGGCCCGCCGCATGCCGCAGATGCCGGCGGCGGACAGGAACGGGAATGGATGACACGGCATGGCTCCTCCTTGTTTGCGGCATGGCCCTGGCAATGGCAAACGGGGATAGGCGCTGCCGCCCAGCCCGCCCCCGTCACCGCCTGATCAGCGGCCCGTCCAGCACCCGCTGCGCATAGCCCGTCTCGCGCGCGTGTTCCACGCGGTAGCGCTCGCGCGCCGCGCGCATGGCCGCCTGATGGGCGCCGACATTGGCCGGCGTCAGCTCCACGCCGAAATCGGCCGGCGGCAGCATGTCGCCGCCGAACAGGCGCGCCAGGATCAGGCGGCCCACATTGTCCCGGTAATGCGACACTTCCCAGTAATAATGCATGTCGGGCTTGCCGCTGACGAGCGGGGTCGCTTCCGTCGTGATGCTGTTGAAGCCGGAAAAGTCGTGCAGGCGCACGTCGCAGCCCTGGCGGCGGTGGCGCTCGACGAGCTGCACCAGGCCGCGCTGCCACGCCTGCATGGCATCCCACTTGCCGCGCCAGTACAGCGCGTACAAGGTCAGCGCGTGCGTGGGGTTGATGTACAGGCGCAGGCGCAGGCCGCCCCGGCACAGCTTGCCGATGCTGGCGTCGAGCGCGGGTGTCGACGGCGGCGTCGGCCCCTGGCCGTCGCCAAATTCCTGCAGCCGCACGGGAATGGCGTCGCTGGTGCCCAGCCAGTGCCGCATGCCCGCGAGGGTGCACGTTTCGTCGCGCTGCCCAAACGCGGCCAGGTTGGAGCGGCAGACGTCGCCCGCATGGCCGGTGAGGATGCGCACGCTGTCCTCCGTCATGTCCAGGGTCAGGCCCCGCTTCAGGTTGACCAGGGCGCGCTGGGCGAAAAAGCCGTGCCGGGCGCCCGTCAGGCTGTCTTCCACGCGCGCCGCCCCCATCTGCAGGGAAAAGGTGGGCGCGTCGACGCCCCACACCATGGTTTCGACGGGGCTGACCCTGGCCGCATGCTCGGCCAGGCGGATGGCGTCGCCCAGCGAGGCGCCCGACACGGCGCTGTTGAAGATGCTCTTGCCATCAAACAAGGCACGCACAGCCGTCGGCAAGCCCATCTCCGTGCGCGAATTGCCGATGTAGATGACGGCGGGCCGGTAGCGCGCCACGGCGTAGGTCTTGGCCCAGGCGCCGAGCTTTTCATTGAGCTGGCGCGGACGCTGCAGCAAGGGACTGTCCCACTGGTGCAGCAGATAGGGATCGACCTGGTAATTCAGGAACGAGATCGAGCCCAGCACGAGGAAGGCGCAGGCGAGAAAGCTGGCGAGATAGCGGCGGGCGGCGGTGTCCATCGTCAGAACTGGAAATAGAGAAATTCGGTGACCCGGTTCATGCCGAAGACGCAGGCGACGAACAGCGCGGCCATGCCCACGCTCCAGCGGCGCGAGGGCCGCCAGCGGAAGGCCCAGCGTCCTTGCGGTTGAAATATGCGTTCAATGGCAGGCTCGTAGAGAAAGAATATTTCTTGCGTATTCGGCGCCCGGAAGGCCAGCAGCATTGCGCCCAGCAGCACGGGCAAGCCGGGCCCCGCCAGTTCGATCCAGCGGATGCCGCCAAAAGCGGGATGCCAGCCCCACTGCGCCAGGCTGGCACCGTGGCTGGCCAGACCGCGCGGCAGGCTCACGCCGTTCGCCCCCACCAGCGCGCCCGCGATATCGCAGGCCGTGGCCACGTCGGGCGCGCGGAAGAAGATCCAGGCCAGCATGACGGCAAGAAAGGTCAGCAGACTTGACCACCACATCGGCCACCAGCGCAGCCATCGGTACCCCGGCGCCGCGCCGAACGCCCGCTGCCACGCCTGCTGCAGCACCAGGTACAGGCCATGCAAGCCGCCCCAGATGACGAAGGTCCAGCCCGCACCATGCCACAGGCCGCCCAGCAGCATGGTCAGCATCAGGTTGCGGTAGCGCATGGCCTCGCCATGGCGGCTGCCGCCCAGGGGAATATACAGATAGTCGCGCAGGAAACGCGACAAGGTCATGTGCCAGCGGCGCCAGAAGTCCGCGATATTGGCCGCCTTGTACGGCGAGTTGAAGTTCAGCGGCAATTTCACGCCAAACAGGCGCGACAGGCCGATGGCCATGTCCGAATAGCCGGAAAAGTCGAAGTACAGCTGGAAGGTGTAGGCCAACACGCCGATCCACGCTTCGATCAGGGTCGGTTCGGCGCCGGCCGCGAAGACGGGGATGGCCAGCGGCGACAGGTTGTCGGCGATCAGCACCTTCTTGGCCAGGCCGATGGTGAAGATCGACAGGCCCACGGCAAAGTTGGCCGCGCGCGGGTGGGCGTTGGCCGGGTCCGCGAACTGGGGCATCATGTCGCGGTGGTGCAGCACGGGACCCGCGATCAGGTGGGGGAAATAGCTGACGAACAGCACGTAGTGGATGAAGCGGTATTCGCGTACCTCGCCCCGGTAGCAATCGACGAGGAAGGCGATCTGCGTGAACGTGAAAAACGAGATGCCGATCGGCAAGATGATGTCGAGGCCATGCCACGGCTGGCTGCCAGCGCCAGCCAGTCCGGCGACGGCATTCACGCTGTCGATAAAGAAATTCGCATATTTGTAATACGCGAGCAAGCCCAGGTTCAGCGCCAGCGCCGCCGCCAGCACGCGCTTGCGGGCCGCACCCGCGCTGGTGCCCATCAGACGCCCGGCGCCGTAGTTGACGCAGATGGATGCCAGCAGCAGCGGCAGGTAGCGCACATCCCACCAGGCATAGAAGAACAGCGAAGCGCCCGCCAGCCACACGGCGGGCGCCAGGCGGCGCCAGCTGGCGGCGGATGTGCCGCCTCCGTTGCGCGGGGCAATCCAGCGGTCCAGCAGGAAATAACCGGCCAGCACGATGGGCAGATAGGCAAACAGGAAGGCAAAGGAGTTAAACAGCATGGGTCCTCCGTTCCGGCAGCGTGTGCACCTGGTGATAGCAATCGGCGATCCGGGCCGCCACCCTTTCCCACGTAAAACGTTCCACCAGCGCCCGCACGCGGGCCCGTTCGGGCCGCAGCGCCAGCAGTTCGAGGATGGCCTGGCGCTGCGCGGCGCCGTCGTCCCAGCGCACCTTGCGCAGCGCAAACGCGGAATCGGGCAAGTCCAGCGCGCTTTGCGCCGTCATGACGACGGGCGTGCCGGCCGCCAGCGCTTCCAGTACGCTCAGGGGGAACACCTCGCCCTGGCTGGGCAAGGCCGCCACGGCCGCCGCATGGTAGGCGCTGGCCAGCAGCGGGTCGGCGTGGTCGAGCGCGCCCAGCCAGCTGACGTGCGGCAAGTCCAGCAACTGCTGCAGGTAGCCTTGCTGTTCGCGCGGCGCGGCGCCGATCAACACCAGGGGCAGGCCCGCCCCCAGCAGCGCCTGGGCCAGGCCCAGCTGGTTTTTATACGGTGAAATGCTGCCCACCATCAGCACGAACGGCCCCGCGATGCCCGTCTCGCGCAGGAACAGATCGCCATTGGCCGTGAAGAAATGCGGGTTGATTCCGTT
The DNA here is from genome assembly GCF_009208755.1 of Janthinobacterium sp. FT14W. NCBI lineage: Bacteria > Pseudomonadati > Pseudomonadota > Betaproteobacteria > Burkholderiales > Oxalobacteraceae > Janthinobacterium > Janthinobacterium sp. FT14W. The sequence continues at coordinate 14,195 of NZ_WFLL01000069.1, forward strand.
CGGCAGGACATGGATCGCCTCGCTCGCCAGGCCAAAACCGTGCACGAGGGCGTCGCGCTCGGCCTCGCCCAGGGCGATGACGAGCTTGGCCAGATGCAGGGCGCGCCGCGTCTGCGCGTAGCTCGTCTGCACCATCCATTCCGTCAGCCGCCCTGCCAGCCGGTCGGCCAGCCGGGCCCGCCAGGCGCTGCCCCGGTTCCAGCTGGGCGCCAGCAGCGGCGACAGCACCACGGGCACGCCCAGCTCGCAGGCCGTTTCCACGATGCGGTAGGTGCCGTTGCTGGCCGAGAACACGTGCAGCACGTCGAAATCGGCCAGCCGTTCATGGTTGGCGTCCACCAGCTGCACCGTCAGGGGCCGCGCCCGGTGTGCCGGCAGCCGGTTCAGGGCCGCCAGGGTTTCGCGCACCTGGACCTGCAAGCCGCCGTCGCGCTGGAACAGCATGGGATAGGACAAGATACCGACACGCATGGTCATCCTTTCTTGCCTCCGCGCCCCGGAAGGCCGTCAGTGCAGCGATTTGACGGCCAGCCAGCGGCCCAGCAGCTTGCGTTGCACTAAAACAAACTCGGCGGCGATTTCATGTTTCAACAGGAAAATCCCCGCGATCCAGCACAGCAAGGTCGCCAGCGCCGTGCCCGCCAGCGCCAGCAGCGGGATCGCATGCAGCATGTCTGCCGGCATCCACAGCAGCATGCACAGCGGCGGCGGACTGCTGATTGCGCACAGGGCCAGGCTCTTGCGCAAGGTAGGCAGCAGCACGCGCCAATCAAGACTGCTGAAGCGCCGCAGACAGCGGTAGATCAGCCAGCTGCGCAACAAGGTGCTGAACACCACGGCCCAGGCCACGGCCACCAGCCCGAACGGCGCCGCCAGCAGCAGCGCCGCCACCTTCAGGCCGCCCGCCCAGGCATCGAGTCCCGCCTGCACGCGCATCCGGCCCGTCGCCACGAACAGGTAGCGGGCCATGCTGAATATGCTATACACGGCCGAGGACAGGCACATGATGCGTATCAAGGGCGTACAAGCGCTCCATTGCGGTCCATACAACACTTTGACCAGGGGCAAGGCCATGCAGGCGAGAAACAGGAAAAAGGGCCAGGCCAGCGCCGTCATATAGCTGACCGTGCGCACGTACACGGGCCCCGCCCCGCCCTCCTCGCGGTCGCGCGCCGCGAACAGGGGAAACACCACGGGCGAGATGGCACTGGTGATGGCCTGGTTGAAGATGCTCAGCATGCTTTGCGTCTTGCCGAACAGGGCCAGGCTTTCGATATCGATCATCTTGCCGATGACGAGGTCCGGCGCCACCACGCCCGCCTCGTCCACCAGCCCGCCCCCCGTCGCATAGGCGCCAAAGGAGACGATGGCCTTGACGCCGCGCCGTCCCGGCAACCATGGCAGTTCACGGGGACGCACGACCAGGCTGGTCAGCAGCGAAGCCATGGAGCCGGCCAGCACGGCCGCCACCAGGCTCATGTAACTGTGGCCAAGCAGCGCCATGCCCACGCCCACCAGCAGGTTGGTGACGCTGTTGGCCGCGTTGATCGCGTAGATGGCGCGAAAGCGCAGTTGCCGCCGCAGCAGGGGCAAGGTCAGCGCGCTGAACGGTATCAGCAGGAAGTTGATCGACAACAGTTGCAGCACCAGTTGCAGGCGCGGTTCCGCGTAGAAACGCGCGAGCGGCCCGCTGGCGGCCAGCACCAGCGCCGCCAGCAGCCAGGCCACCACGAGGCTGGTGGCCAGGGCGGCGCGCAGTTTCTCCGTCGTCAGGGTCTTTTCCTGGATCAGGTACTGGCCCACGCCGAAATCGCGCACCACCTGGGCCATGGCCACCAGCACGGCGCCCAGCGAATACACACCCACCTCGGCCGGTGTCAGCAGGCGCGACAGGATCATCGTGGCAACAATACTCAGCAGCAGTACCGTGTATTTTTCGGCAAAGGAAAAGAAGAAGGAATGGCGCGTGGCATTCATGCGGGGCGGCTCCTGGCGCTACACGAGGCCGGCATAGAACTGGCGCAGCTGCCGCTCCAGCCGCTGCATGGAATAATGCTGCTCCGCCTCCAGGCGGGCTTGCCGTCCCATGCGCCGGCGCCGCGCCGGGTCGCGCAGCAGGTCCGCCACGGCGCGGCACGCCGCATCTTCGTCGTCGAGCGGCAGCAGCAGGCCGCCGCCGCTGTCCCGCAGGATGTCGCTGGTACCGGGCACGTCGGTGCCCACGGCCGGCACGCCGCACGCCATCGCCTCGATGGTGGCGATGCCGAAGCCTTCGTTCCTGCTCAGCAGCAGATGCAGGTCGAAGGCGGGCATCAGCAGTTCGATGCGGGGCTGGAATCCCGTCAGCAGCACGCGCTCCTGCAATCCTGCCGCCTGCACCTGCTCGCGCAGCATGGCTTCAAGCGGTCCCGTACCCGCCAGCACCAGGTACAAGCGGGGGAACTGCCTGGCCAGGCGGATGAACATGGCCAGCAGGGCCTGCGGCCGCTTTTGCGCGGACAGGCGCGCCACGGAACCGATCACCAGGGCGTCCGCTGGCAGCCCCAGTTGCTGGCGCGCCAGCCGCCGCCGTTCCGGCGACACGATGAAGGCGTCCGTATCGACGCCGTTCGGTATCACGGCCAGCCGCGTCTGCGGCGCCAGCATGCCCCGGTACAGCTCGAGAAAATGCCGCATGGCCGACGGCGACACGGCATACACGCCCTTCACGCCGCGAAACGCTTCCTGCAGCCGGGGCCGCTGCCAGCCGCTGAACGGCTCCAGGGGAAACGCGTTGTGCACGCTGATGACGGCCGGCAGGCGGCACTGCCGCGCCAGCCACAGGATGGAGGCGCCATAGGTGGTCCAGCAAAATGCCACGTGCACCAGGTCGGGCCGCAGCCGCCGCAGCCGCCAGGCGCCCGTGACCCTGGCGCGCAGCAGATTCCAGCGCCGCCACGCCCAATGCTCGACGAACAGGGGCGGCTCATACACTTCCACCTGCAGTTTCTGCTGGCGCAGGCCCTGCGTCCATGCGGCAAAGCCGGGAAAGCGGCGCAGCGCCAGCACGCTGTCGAAGCCGGCCTTGTCCAGCATGCGCGCTTCCTGCGCCATGCGCAGTTCCATGCCGCCCAGCTCGCCGGAATAGCTGGTGATGAGGACGCGCGGCAGGCGTTTGCGGCGCCCGCGCCATGCTTCATAGAAATAGCCGTGCAGCGAAGCCATTTCCCAGCTGCGCAGGAACAGCGCTTCGCGGTCGCCCCGCAGCCAGGCGCGCAGGGCGGCCACGCCGTCGCGCAGGTAGCGGCCCAGCATCCAGCGGGGCACGCCCAGCCATTCCACGCTGGGCGCCGGCACCACCAGCCGGCACTGGCCCCGGCCAAACAGGAAGGAGCGCCGCAAGATCCAGTCGCGCTGCACCTGCTTCACGCGGATGATGTGCGCCACCCTGGCCTGCGGGCAAAACCATGAAGGGTGGCCGGACCGGTACATATCCAGGTTCAGCTTGGTTTCGCTGCCCATCGCATAGCTGGGCCCCTGCGGGCCGATGCTTTCGTCATAGCGGGCGCCCGTCTCGAAGATGCGGCGGCGGATGGCCATGTTGGCGCCCCACACGAGACCCGGATACACGGGGCCGTCGCGCAGGCCGGGACTGGTGATGGCCCACGTCAAGCCTACCGGTGTCAGGCGCAGCAGCCAGTCCGCGGGCTTTTCCCGCCAGGCGGGCACGATGGCGCCGCCGAACAGCGCGTGGCCGGGATGGCTGCGCGCGCACGCCTGCAAGCGGCACAACCAGTCGGGCGCGGGCATGGCGTCGTCGTCGCCAAAGACGAACAGCTCGCTGCCATCGCCGCTGTGGCGCAGGGCGTACCCGACGGCGCCGTTGAGGGCGGGACTGCGGCCCCGCCGCGCCACGTACACGGAACTCAGGGGCAGGCGGCCGCGGAAGGCGGCGATCACCTGCGCCGTCGCGTCGGTGCTGCCGTTGTCGGCGATGATCAGGCGCCAGCCGCCCGCGGGCGGATGCAAGCCCATGTAGGCGCGCAATACCTGGGGCAAGGTGTCGGCGCCATTGTAGGTCGCCATGAGAACGGTCAACAAGGACATGCCTCCTTGGTCTTACCATGACAAAACTAATTGATAGTTTCAATAACACTCAACAGTGTTGATCCAGTGTACTGAGCCTGACCGCCAGCCCGTTGACAGGCATCAATACCAGGCAGGCAAAACCAGGAGCGTCCCCCTTCATGCGCGACATCGTGATCACCGTCATCATCCTGGGTTCCCTGCCCTTCATCCTGAAGTCGCCGGCCACCGGCGGCCTGATGTGGGTATGGGTCAGCGTCATGAACCCGCACACGCAAGCCTGGGGCTTTGCCACCCACATGCCGTTTGCCTTCATCATCGCCGTCGCCACCATGGTCGGCCTCTTGATGACGCGGGAACCGAAAAGCCTGCCCCTCACGCCCATCAGCGTGCTGCTGCTGCTGTTCGTCGCGTGGATGAATGTCACGGCCGCGTTTGCCCTGCTGCCGGAATCGTCGTGGGTGCAGTGGAACAAGGTCATGAAAATCATGCTGATGAGCTTTGTGATCATGATGGTGATACGCACGCAGCGCGATATCGTGCGCCTCGTATGGGTGCTGGTGGGCTCGCTCGGCTATTACGGCGTGAAAGGCGGCATCTTTACCATCCGCAGCGGCGGCACGGAGCGGGTCTGGGGGCCGGAGGAAACGTTTATTGGCGATAACAATGCGCTGGCCCTGGCCCTGATCATCACCATCCCCCTCATGTATTACCTGCAGCAAAACTCGGACAAGCGCTGGGTGCGCCGCGGCTTGTCGGCGGCGATGCTGCTGTCGGCGCTGTCCGCGCTGGGCTCGTATTCGCGCGGCGCCTTGCTGGCCATTGCCGCCATGGGCCTGTTCATGTGGCTGAAAAGCGACCGCAAGCTGGTGCTGGGCGCGCTGCTGGCGGCCGTCACGCCCCTGCTGCTGGCCTTCATGCCCGAACGCTGGGCCGAACGCATGGATACCATCAATACCTACGAAGACGATGTCTCCGCCATGGGCCGCCTGAACGCCTGGCGCATGGCGTGGAACCTGGCGCGCGACCGCTTCCTGGGCGGCGGCTTCGACGTTTCCGATGCCAGCATCTTTGCCCGCTACGCGCCAAATCCCATGGATGTGCACGCGGCGCACAGCATCTATTTCCAGGCGCTGGGCGAACACGGCTTCGTCGGCCTCGTCCTTTACCTGGCGCTGGGCATCGCCACGTGGCGCACGGCCGCCGTCATCATCCGCAGCACGCGGGGCAAGCCCGAACTGCGCTGGGCGCACGGCCTGGCCACCATGAGCCAGGCCAGCCTGATCGGCTTTGCCGTGGGCGGCGCCTTCCTCAGCCTGCTGTATTTCGACATGCCGTATTACCTGATGGCGGCCCTGATCGCCACGCGCATCGTCGTCGAGCGGCAGGCGCGCGCGGCCACGCCCTCCGCCCGCCCGGCCAAACCCGCAGCCGCCATCGCGGAGCAGCCATGACGGCCACCTTGTCCATCCTCATCTACCACCGCGTGCTGGCCCGGCCCGATCCCCTGTTTCCCCATGAAGTCGAGGCGCGCCTGTTCGCGCGCCAGCTGGGTCTTATCCAGCGGTTTTATGCGCCGCTGCCGCTGGCCGAGGCCGTGCAGCGGCTGCAGGATGGCAGCCTGCCGCCGCGCGCCGCCTGCATCACCTTCGACGACGGTTATGCGGACAACGCGCAAGTGGCCCTGCCCCTGCTGCAGCGCCACGGCTTGCACGCCACGTTCTTTATCGCCACGGGCTACCTGGACGGCGGACAGATGTGGAACGACACGGTGATCGATGCAGTGCGCCACGCGGCCGGCCCCGTGCTGGACCTGCGCGAACATGGCCTGGGCAGCCTGCCCATCGCCAGCCTGGCGCAGCGGCAGGCAGCCATCGCCACCTTGCTGGGCCAGCTGAAATACCTGCCGTTCGCCCGGCGCCAGCAGCTGGCCATGCTGATCCGCCGCCAGGCGGGCGCCACGGCAGGTCCCGGGGCCATGCTGAGCACGGCGCAGCTGCGCCAGCTGCAGGCGGCAGGCATGGGCCTGGGCGCGCACACGGCCAGCCACCCTATCCTGTCCACCCTGCCGGAGCGGGCCGCCCAGCTCGACATCGCCAACGGCAAGCGCCAGCTGGAAAGCTTGATCCAGGCGCCCGTCACGCTGTTTGCGTATCCGAACGGCAAGGCCGGACGCGATTATGGCGCGCGCCACGTGGCGATGGTCAAGCGCCTCGGTTTCAAGGCGGCCGTGGCCACGGACTGGGGCGTGGCGCGCCCCGGCGCGGGGCTGGACCTGCTACAGCTGCCCCGTTTTACGCCGTGGGATCGAGGACGCCTGGCGTTTCTGTGGCGCATGCGGCAAAACCGCCGGCAAGCGCACCCAGCGCGCCCGGATGCTGGCTGAGCCACTGTTCCAGCATCAGCAGCAGCCACACCATGGTGCCGTGGTAGGCCGGGTGTTCCGCCAGCAGGCGCCCCTGCAAATCGTCGATGAAGGCGGGCCGCACGATGCCGCGCCCACGCAGCTGCGTCAGGTTATCGAAGGCAAACTCGCGCAGCGGCGCATGGCTGTGCAGCCACAGGCCGAAGGGCAAGCCGAAACCGTGCTTTTTCTTGCGCACGATGGCGGGCGGCAGGATGTCCGCCAGCGCCCGCTTGAAGAAAGGCCGCAGCCGCGTGCCGTCGAGCTTGTCCCGCGGCGCCAGGCCCGTGGCAAACGCCACCATCGCATCGTGCAGGAAGGGAAAGGCCGCTTCCACGCCGGCCAGCTCGCACGCCTTGCGCACCTTGAACAGGTCGTTGTCGGCCAGGGTGAAGCGCATGTCCAGCGCCAGCAATTCATTGATCTGGCTCAAGCCCTGGCCTTGCCGCTCCCAGTACGCGCCATTCACGCAGCCGGGCGCCATGCCCGGATCGATGGTGTCGATGAAGCCCGCTTCCAGCACCGCGCGGTGGCCATGGCGCAGCAGCAGGTTGTAGCTGTCGAGGCGGGCCGGCAGCGGCAGGCTCGCCTGCTCGATGTAGCGGCGCGCCTTGTCGCCCAGCCGCCACGGCTTGCCCGTGCGGACACGGAACAGCAGCGGTTCGATGATAGCCTGGCGCAACATGACAGGCACGCGCTCGTAGTGCGACAGCAGGGCCTGGTGCGCATAGCGCTCGTTTCCTCCAAACAATTCATCGCCGCCGTCGCCGCCCAGCAGGCGCGTCACGCCATCCTCGCGCGCCATCTGCGCACAGTAAAAGGCAGGAATGGCCGAGGCATTGCCGAAAGGCTGGTCGAAGATGGCCGCCATGGCTGGAATGGCGGCCAGCACGTCGCCCGGGGTCACGTAGCGTTCGTGGTGGATGCTGCCCGCATGGCTGGCGGCCAGGCGCGCATACGCCATTTCGTCATAGCCGGGCACGTCGAAGCCGATGGAATACGTGCGCGCGGGACGGCCCGTCACTTGTCCCATGATGGCGGCCAGGGTGGAACTGTCCGTGCCGCCGCTGAGAAACGCCCCCGTGTCCGCCCCATCCGCGCCCAGGCTGCTCTCCACGGCCAGGCGCAGCAGGCGCAGGAATTCCTGCTTGTTGGCGGCAAACGATGCGCGCGCCGCCGCCGGTTCCTGGAAGACCAGCTGCCAGTAGCTGCCCTTGCATTGCTTGCCGCCGCGCACATGCAGGTATTCGCCTGGCAGCAGCCGCTGCTGGCCCAGGTAGGCAGTGGCCGGGCCCGGCACCATGTGGAAATACAGGTAGTGATACAGCGCCTGCGGATCGAGCGTGCCCCGCACGGACGGATGGGCCAGCAAGGCGTCCAGCGAGGACGCGAAGAACAGGCCCTGCGCATGGCTCGCATAGCTGAGCGGATGCATGCCCGCACGGTCCACGGCCAGCAGGGCCGAGCCGGAAAAGGCATCGAGGATGGCCAGCGAGAATGGTCCCGACAGGCTGGCGCAGGCGGCCACGCCCCGGCTCAGCCACAGGGAAGCGAGGCGGCACGCCACGTCGTCGGCCGAGCCGTCGAGCACGGGCCGGCCCCAGATGGCCACCTGCAAGCCATCCTGCTGGTGCACATGGCGGCTGCCATCGATGGCGGCCACGGCCACGCCGCCCACTTCGCCGAGACTGGCGGCCAGCGGCGCGTCATCGAAACGCGACAGGGGCGCCGCCATGCTGGCCAGCGCCGCCTGCGCCGCACTATTGGTCGCCGCGCCGCCGCCCAGGCCAGCGCA